>CAZVEI010000035.1:8938-11043 GCA_964626295.1 uncultured Alkalibaculum sp. | reverse complement strand
CATTTGTGGTCATTGTCTTAATATCTGCTTGAATACCGGCTCCCCCACTTGAATCGCTTCCAGCAATGGTCAATGCTGTTCTCATATGAATATCTCCTCCAATTTTCTTAAATCTACTATATCAAAATCAGACACTGCCAGAACCCTTCCTGGTTTTTATCCTTTATTTTAGGTATATATTATATTTGTATAAGCTAAATGGTACTCTCTGCTATTCGGACCTCACCATTTTTTGTGAGAGCAATCTGAGAGATTTGCACTCTGACTCTACATCTTGTGCTCCAAAGATTGCAGAAACAAGCGCTACTCCATCTACACCTGTACCTGACAGCTCCAAAATATTCGATTTACTAATGCCTCCAATGGCAACAACGGGAATGGATACCGCCTTACAAATTTCTTTTAAAGTCTCATGGGATACAGTATTGGCATCAAGTTTTGTCGTGGTCGAAAATACCGCACCAACACCGAGATAATCTGCCCCTGCTTTTTCAGCAGCAAGTGCCTGTTCTACAGTCTGTGCTGAAACGCCAATGACCATGTTGTCTCCAACTAGGGAACGAACACTTCCTGTTTCCATATCTTTTTGTCCTACATGTATGCCATCTGCATTACATTTTATAGCAATTTCTACATTGTCATTAATAATCAGAGGAACACCGTAGTGAGAGCACAGAGCTTTCATCTCCATTGCCTCTGCAAGAAATGCTTCTTGGTCTAGCTCTTTTTCCCGTAATTGAACACAAGTTATGCCACCCTTAATGGCATCTTCAACTTGCTCCATTAAAGTTTGCTTGCCTATCCATGCACGGTGGGTCACAGCATAAAGTAACATCATTTCTTTAATATATTTCATATCTCGCTCCCTGCTCTAGCTCATCACCATCAAGATTGTACATAGCATCAATGATGTAGTTGCTATAACTTGCATTTCCGTCTTCATCTTTTAATCGTTTATAAGCTTTTTCTCCGCAAAGCCCCATAGCACAAATAGCAGCTACTGTTGCTTTAAAGGGATTGTGAGGATTTGCCGTTATATAGGCTGCAATAAGTGCAGAAAGCTGACAACCCGTTCCCGTAATACTACTCATCATGGGGTGCCCATTATAGATACAGTATGCTTTTTCATTATAAGCCACTAAATCAATGGCACCCGTAATAGCTATGATTGAGCCCGTCTTTCTTGAAAAGTCTTTAGCAAAGGATACAGCTTGTTTTAACGTGTCTTTAGTTACACTGTCAGATAAGTCCGCATCTACACCCCTAGTAGTACCTTGGCCTAAGGCTAAAGCTTTGATTTCTGAAGCATTGCCACGAATGACCGTACACTCAATCTGTTCCATAAGTTTCATAGCTGTTTTTGTTCGAAGGGCTGATGCTCCAGCGCCTACTGGATCTAATACAACAGGATGACTAAGCTCGTTTGCCCTCTTTCCTGCTGCAAGCATAGCAGCAATCGTCCGCTGGTTTAGTGTTCCAATATTGATATTTAATCCACCACAAATAGCAGTAATTTCCTCTACCTCATCAATATCATCTGCCATAATAGCTGAACCACCGCAAGCAAGGAGGATATTGGCACAATCATTAACCGTTACGTAGTTTGTAATATTATGAATCAAAGGGCAGGTCCTTTTTACATTTTCAATGATTTCTCTAGACATTGTAATTCCTCCCTTTCTCTTGAATGATAGTCTTGTGTCGTCCTGTTTTCTTTAATGAACTTAAGGGAACTATAGAAAACAAGGCACCGAATACTGGAAAATAGAATAAGCTACCGACAACAGCGAAGGCACTTAAAACTCCAGTGATAGACAATTTTTTTATTTGATGATTTCTCATTTTAAAAACCCCTTAGCAAAACTCTACCTTTTCACCCTTTAGAATCTTATTGGTTGTTCTCATTGCACACATTTTTCCGCACATAGAACAACTTTCATTGTCAGAAGGAGGCGTGCTTTCAAAATACTCTCTTGCCTTTTTACCGTCTATAGCAAGGGAAAACATCTCTTCCCAATCAATTCGTCGCCTTGCATCGCTCATTTTATTGTCCCATTCACGTGCATTTGGTATTCCCTTTGCAATATCAGCTGCGTGGGCTGCAA
>CAZVEI010000035.1:5219-8928 GCA_964626295.1 uncultured Alkalibaculum sp. | reverse complement strand
TTGATGCAATAATTCCTTCTTTTACATCACTTATGTCTGGTAAGCGTAAATGTTCTGCAGGTGTTACATAACACAAGAAATCCGCTCCATGGAATGCTGCAATTGCACCACCTATTGCAGACGTAATGTGGTCATACCCAGGCGCTATATCTGTGACGATTGGGCCCAAAACATAGAATGGTGCTCCATAACAAAGCTTCTTTTGAAAAGCTACATTTGCTGCAATTTCATTCATTGCCATATGACCTGGTCCTTCTACCATAACTTGGACATTTCTCTTCCAAGCGCGTTTTGTTAAGCTACCCAGTTCAATCAATTCACTTATTTGTCCAGCATCCGTACTATCGTTAATACTTCCTGGTCTTAATGCATCTCCGAGGCTAATGGTAACATCGTGCTGCCTAAGAATTTCTAAGATATCATCATAATATTCATAAAAAGGATTCTCATTGCCCGTCATTTCCATCCAAGCAAAAATCAAAGAACCACCACGGGAGACGATATTCGTCAATCTATTCGTGTTTTTAAAGCTTTCAACTGCCCTTCTATTGATACCTGCATGTATCGTCATAAAATCTACACCCTCTTTGGCATGAGCTTCAATGACTTTTAGAAAGTCTGTAGCAGATATTTTTGCGAGATCTTTTTCAAGATAACCTATAGCGTCATACATAGGTACAGTACCTATCATTGCCTTGGAATAAGAAATGAGTTGTTGGCGAAAAGTATTGGTTTTGCCGTAATTACTTAAATCCATAATAGCTTC
Organism: uncultured Alkalibaculum sp.; assembly: GCA_964626295.1. Taxonomy (GTDB): domain Bacteria; phylum Bacillota; class Clostridia; order Eubacteriales; family Alkalibacteraceae; genus Alkalibaculum. Next base: position 8,162 of record CAZVEI010000035.1, on the reverse strand, counting down.
TGCACCTAAATCTATGGCCATTTTTACCTTTTGCATCTCTTGTGTGTGATCAACACAATCTCCAGATACCCCTAAATTTACGTTGATTTTAGTTTTTAGTCCTTCTCCAATTCCTTCTGGGCTTAAAGCTTTGTGATTTGAGTTAGCTGGAATTGCTATCCTACCATAGGCCACTAATTCTCTAAGCTTCTCCTCTGAGAATTGTTCCTTTTTTGCAACTACCTTCATTTCTTCTGTAATCACACCTTTTTTGGCTGCTTCCATTTGCGTTTTGTAAGACATCTTGATTCTCCTCAACTTTATTTAAATGCAGTTAGGATACTTCATAAGAAAACATCGATTTTGTTGTGTAGACAATTGACGTTTTTACTCGTTTGCCTCATTGTTGCATAAAAAAAGGTGCTTCCCAAAAAGGGTAAGCACCAAATATATACATAAATAACACATATCAATGTACATTGCTTCCCTACGACGGTATTAACCGACAGGTTCAAAGGGTCAGGCTAAAAGCCTTCTCAACATTAAGTTCCCCTGCAAATATACTTTATAATAACTCTAATAGATAAGATTGTCAATGGTAGGGTAATTTAGAACAATTAGTATTACCTTCTTTCTTTTTTCATATTTTCACTCTGTACTTTAAATTTATATAAACATTTTCTTAAATTGATAGAGGTTTATTTATTATACCGAACCTTTACTTGACATTTCAGATAATCTTTTCACCGCTATTATTATAACTTCATTATATACATACCACAGAATTACAATTTATATCTAATTTCAGACTCAATTATTGAGTCTGAAAACGTTTTTATAAAAAAATATTCATTTTTTTAATACACATTTTCCCAATTTGGATCAAAAAGGGCAAAATAGTTTATCAAATAACAAATTATTAAGGGACATCTCTTATTTTTATGCTTGACTAAATATAGAGCCAAACCTTTTATATCAAAGAATATTCTAAATCATCCCTATCCGTAGGCAATCAAAGGCCTTACGATAGACAAGTTTTCTCTAAACTCATCTCAAAATCAAAGCTAAAATCTTGATTTTGCTAAAATTTTAAAGAATAACTATTTCTTTATCAGTCTTTTATATTTTATCACTATTTTTACGATTTACTAAGAAAGATTGTTATTTTCTTTTCAGTTGACTTTATAAAATTCTAGAGATATACTAGTTTTGAGATAAGAACTGATATTTAGCGCTAAAATATCGATAGTAGTTTTATAGTAGTTTTAAATGAATACCAATGTATTCATTATAATACTTTAAGGGGGCATATTAATGTCAGAGAAAAAGATCCAAAATGAAAAAGTAGTAGTAAAGAGCGACGTGGTAAACAGCGTAGAGACATTAAAAGCAAGAATTGCAGAAGTAAAAGAAGCTCAAAGAATATTTTCAACTTATACTCAAGAACAAGTTGATGCAATATTCTTAGCAGCAGCTACAGCAGCTACTCAACAAAGAATCCCTTTAGCAAAATTAGCAGTAGAAGACACTGGCATGGGTGTAATCGAAGACAAAGTAATCAAAAACCATTTTGCTTCAGAGTACATATACAATGCATATAAAAATACTCAAACAGTTGGCGTAATCGAAGAAGATAAAGCCTTTGGTTTCAAAAAGATTATTGAACCAATTGGTGTTTTAGCAGCTGTCATACCTACAACGAACCCAACATCAACAGCTATTTTTAAATGCCTAATAGCTTTAAAAACTAGAAATGGTATCATTTTCTCTCCACATCCAGGCGCTAAAAGATGTACTATTGCAGCGGTAAAAGTTTGCTTAGATGCAGCAGTTGCAGCAGGTGCTCCTAAGGGAATAATCGCATGGATCGATGAACCATCTATCGACTTATCAGTAGAAGTTATGAAAGATGCAGACATGGTACTTGCAACAGGCGGTCCTGGAATGGTTAAATCAGCTTATTCATCTGGAAAACCAGCTGTAGGTGTAGGTAATGGTAATACTCCTGCATTAATCGATGACAGTGCAGATCTCCTTATGGCAGTTAGCTCAATTATAGTTTCTAAAACATTCGACAATGGTACAATTTGTGCTTCTGAACAATCTGCAGTTATTGTAAGCAGTGTTTATGATAAATGTATCAAAGAGTTTGCTTATAGAGGCTGCTACATAATGAACGAAGATGAAAAAGAAAAAGTAAGAAAAGTCATCTTAAACGCTAATGGCGGTATCAATGCAAAAATCGTTGGTAGAAGCCCTTATCAAATAGCAAAATTAGCTGGATTTGAGTGTCCAAAAGAAGCAAAAATCCTTATTGGAGAAGTAACAGAAGTAGATGTTACACTTGAACCATTTGCACATGAAAAACTTTCTCCTATACTTGCTATATACAAAGGAAACAACTTCGATCAAGCTTTAGATATCGTAGATCGACTTGTAACTGACGGTGGAATAGGACATACTTCTGTACTTTACGCTGATCCTGTAAAAGCTACTGATAAAATAAAGAAATTTGAAGAAAGAATTAAAACATGTCGTATGTTAATCAACACTCCTTCTTCTCAAGGTGGTATCGGTGACCTTTATAACTTTAGACTTCTTCCATCATTAACTCTTGGTTGCGGTTCTTGGGCAGGTAACTCCGTATCTGAAAACGTTGGAATAAAAGATCTAATAAATGTTAAAACCGTTGCTGAGAGGAGAGAAAATATGCTTTGGTTAAGAACTCCTGAAAAGGTTTACTTCAAGAAAGGTTCTACACCTGTAGCCCTTGCTGAATTAAGAGATGTATACAAATCTAAAAAGGTATTTATCGTAACAGATACATTCTTATATAAGAGTGGCGCCACTAAAGCAATTACAGATCAATTAGATGACTATGGTATTAGTCATACTACATTCTACGATGTAGCTCCAGATCCAAATTTAGCTTGTGCTATTGAAGGAACAAGAGCTATGAACGAA
>CAZVEI010000035.1:0-5209 GCA_964626295.1 uncultured Alkalibaculum sp. | reverse complement strand
ACTGCTTATAAAGGCGTAGAGGTTATGAGAGCTTTTGAACCAGATTGTATTATCGCAGTCGGTGGTGGTTCTGCTATGGATGCTGCTAAGATTATGTGGGTTATGTACGAACATCCAGAAGCTGAATTTACTGATTTAGCAATGAGATTTATGGATATTAGAAAGAGAGTATACACTTTCCCTAAGATGGGCGAAAAAGCTATCTTAATTTGTATCGCAACAACATCTGGTACTGGTTCAGAAGTAACTCCATTTGCTATCATTACTGATGAAAAAACACAAATCAAATACTCATTAGCTGACTATAATATATTACCAACAATAGCAATAAGTGATGCTGACAATATGATGAACCAACCAAAAGGCTTAACAGCTGCTTCTGGTATCGACGTATTGACTCATGCAGTAGAAGCTTATGTTTCAACATTTGCTACTGACTACACAAATGGCTTTGCTTTAACAGCAGCAAAAAATGTTTTTGATTATTTACCAAGAGCATACAAATATGGCGCAGATGACATTGAAGCTCGTGAAAAAATGGCTAATGCATCTACACTTGCCGCTCTTGCCTTCGCGAATGCATTCCTAGGTGTTAATCACTCTTTGGCACATAAATTAGGAGCAAACTTCCATGTACCACATGGTATTGCAAATGCATTAGTAATGACAAATGTTATGAAATACAATGCTACAGAAGCTCCAAAAATGGCTGCTTTCTCTCAATACAAGTATCCTCAAGCGTTAAAACGCTATGCTGAGATTGCTGCATATGTAGGAGTAGCAGGCAAAACTGATCAAGAAAAATTTGATAATTTTGTAGCAAAAATAGAAGAATTAAAAGCAACTATCAATATTCCTAAGTCTATAAAAGAATTCGGAATAGACGAAAAAGAATTCATGGCTAAAGTTGATGCAATGGCTGAGCAAGCATTTGATGATCAATGTACAGGTTCAAACCCAAGATACCCACTTATCAGCGAGCTTAAAGATTTATATATCCAATCATATAAATAAACAATTTAAAACGCTAGGTTTTTAACCTAGCGTTTTTTTATTGGAATCTAACCTACTATCTCTTTAACTCTCTTTGCAAAAACATTTGCTAAATTTTTATGACCTTCATTTGACAGATGCAGTCCATCTTCTTCTGATGGCTTCGCTGCTAATGCAGCATCCATAAATCCTACACCTAGTTCTTCTGCAACCATTTGAAATCGTGACGCTAATTGTAAAGATTTTTCATGGGATTCTAAATATTCGAATTCTTCACCAAATGAAGATGTTACTATTGCTTTGCTTATATGCGTTGGAGAAACAAGTAATATTCTTGCTGGAGTACTTGTATCACTTTTTTCCTTTGTCCAATCAATAACCATTTTTACTAATATCCCTGCCCCTCTTGCGATATCACAAGCTCCCATATTAAAAACCTTTTTCATATCATTACTTCCAAGCATAATAATAATTAAGTCTAATGGATAGTGAGCTTGAATGGATGGAACAATCATTTTTCTTCCATTTCGATTACTATCAAAAGGATCATCTAAAACTGTGGTTCTACCACATAAGCCTTCTTCAATAATTTTATAATCAGGTCCTAATAGTTCCTGTAATATGCCTGTCCAGCGCTCTTTTTTAGTATACTTTCTTCCAGTAAGGGGAATAAATCCAAAAGTGTTAGAATCACCGTAACATAATATTCGTTTTTTGCTTTTATTGCTCATTTTAAATTCCTCCCTATTTTATAGATTCATTTTTTAGTTTATCATATGCTCTCTAATAAACTAGCATATTTTAACAAACATTCTTGCACATTATTACACTTTGTGAGAAAATACAAGCAAGCAATTACCATCCTTAAAATAATACGATTATATCATAATTAAAAATCAGAAGAGGTTAGCATGATAACATTTGGCGATATAAAACAAAATAAAGAAATACAAACATATATAAAAAGAGCAGATGAAGTATTAGATACCTTAAATTTTACCGAGCATGCCTTTGCACATGTAGGTAAAGTAGCGTATTTATCAAAAAAATTTTTATTAGAGCTTGGCTATGATGAAAGAACAGCTGAGCTTGCAGCTATATCAGGTTATATGCATGATATAGGTAATGTAGTAAATAGGGCTGATCATGCACAAAGTGGTGCAATGATGTCCTTTCGAATTCTTGATAAGATGGGTATGGATGTTGAGGAAATAGCAACAATCATTTCTGCAATCGGAAATCACGACGAACCCACTGCAGCTCCCGTAAATGCAGTTGCAGCTGCAGTTATTTTAGCGGACAAAACAGATGTCCGTAGAACAAGAGTAAGAAATAAAGACATTTCAACATTTGACATTCATGACAGAGTGAATTATTCCGTAGAAGAGTCGTCCGTTACATTATTTGAAAATAAAAAGCAAATAAGACTCGAGTTAACAATAGATACAAAGTTTAGTACCGTTATGGATTATTTCGAAATCTTTTTAGCCAGAATGATACTATGCAGAAGAGCAGCAGAATATCTAAATCTAAAATTCAAACTGATAATAAATGGTGTAGAGCTTCTGTAAATAGGAGGATGTAAAAAACTTTATACTTTAATAATAAGGTCCTGTCCTAGTATTCCTTTATAATCTATTCTAAACCAAAATGTTAATTCAACTGATTTTAAAAAAGGTAAACAGTATTTACTGTCTACCTTTTAAATATTTAATATAAATTAGTGTTTACTATTATTCTAACCACTGAGTTACTACTTCTTCATTTTCATTCATCCATGCTCTTGCAGATTCTAATTCATCGCTTCCTTCTGCTACAACACCCATTAATTCACTTAGCTGCTCATCTGTTAAAGAAAACTTTTTTAGGAGAGAATATACTTCAGGCATATCTTCCTCTAGCCCTATACGAGCAACGGTATGTATTTCTTCTGTTTCCCCGTATACACCTTTAGAATCTTCTAAGAATTTTAAATCAAAATCAGCGAACTTCCAGTGAGGCGTCCACCCTGTCACTACTACAGGAGTTTTGCTGTCAATCGCTTTTGATAATGATGCTGTCATAGCTGCTTCACTACTGGTAATAAGCTCAAAATCCAAATCGTATTCATCAATAGCTTTTTCCGTCGAACTCATAATACCTGCTCCAGCATCAATACCTATAATTTTCTTATCAAATATTTCTGCATTATCATTTAGTTCTTCTATACTGTTTGCCTCTACATATTCTGGTACAACTAAGCCTATCCTGGCATTTCCGTTGTTTATACCTAGATCGACTAAATTTTCACCATACTCTTCCATATAGCTTTCATGAGTAACTGGTAACCATACGTCTAGGAATGCATCTGTATTGCCGCTGGCTACTGATGTAAATATTGGTGCCACGTCAGCTACCGTAATATCCACCTCATAATTCATATGATCTTCTAGAACTGCTGTTACTAAATTGGTCATAGCAATTCCCTCAGCCCAGTTTACCACACCTAGTTTAACAGTTCCTTTGCTATTGGATTCGCCACCATCCTTTGCACATCCAGTAAAAGCTCCTACAACCATAACAGTTACTAATAACAGTATTGCAATTTTTTTAAAACGCATAAAACCTTCCTTTCGTTTTTTATTTTATAGACATATTAGTCTACTAAAACGCTACTTCTGCTTGCCTAGAGATTGAGTTACCCTATCAAGTATCATTGCTAATATTACTACTGCTAGACCTCCCTCGAAACCTTCTCCAACCTTCATTTGCGTAATACCTCTCAGTACAATATTACCAAGACCACCGCCACCAATCATTGAAGATATAACAACCATAGATAAGGAAAGCATGATCGTTTGATTTAATCCTGCTAATATGGTTGGCATTGCCAAGGGTATTTGCACTTGAAATAGTTTTTGCTTGTAAGTAGCTCCAAAAGAATCCGAGGCTTCGATAACATCTTTAGATACTTGTCGTATTCCCAGGCTCGTAAGCCTAACAACAGGGGGCATAGCAAATATAACCGTTGCCACTGCACCTGGTACCTGTCCAAGGTCAAAGAAATATACTGCAGGTATGAGATAAACAAAAGCAGGCATTGTCTGCATAAAGTCTAGTATGGGTCGAACTATTTGATCAAGTTTATCGCTTCTAGCCATCCATATTCCTAGAGGAATTCCTATGGCTAGGGCAATAAAGGTTGCCGTTAAAACCAATGCTAGTGTCTCCATAGTCTCGCTCCAAAGGTTCATGCCATAAATCAAACAAAGACCTATAATGGCAAAAATACTTTCTTTTTTCCCTACCCTTAACCAACATACAAGCACAATAAGTCCAAGCATAATAAACCAGGGAATGCCATTAAATATACTTTCAAATAAATTAAGTACTCCTAATAATATCAATTTTATAATATCAAAAAAACCACCAAGGTTTTTGGTCATCCAGTCAATTGCTACTTCAACTACCTCACCTATAGGTAAATTAATCATGGTCACCCCCCCCTCCTAAAATTCCCGCTAGTACAGAAATCTTAAAAATAATACCCAACATACGGTTATCATCATCTACTACTACAATAGGATAGGGAGATTCCATAAAGTGAGGTAGTATTTCCTCAATCGCTTTATCTGAAGATATGGTTTTTACATTTGTATCTACAACATCTTCAAGCTTATTATTGTTTCCTTTAAGGGCTTCTAGTGCTTTTTCCGCAGTGATAATCCCTTTAATATGGCGCCCCCTATCTACAACAAAAATACTGGATATAGAGGCATCGTTCATTTTTTTAACAGCCAATCGCAAGCCATCTCTCTCAGTAACTACTACGTCCGCTTTTTTCATAATAGATGCAGCTGTTACTACGCGTGCTCTATTAACATCTTGAACGAATTCTTTCACATAATCGTCAGCTGGGCTATTTAAAATCTCTTCTGGCGTTCCTGTTTGAACAATAACTCCATCCCTCATAATAGCAATACGATCACCTATTTTAAGTGCCTCATCTAGATCATGTGTTATAAATATGATAGTCTTTTGCATCCTTCCCTGTAAGGATACTAACTCATCTTGCATTTCTTTTCGTATCAATGGATCCAATGCACTAAAGGCTTCGTCCATAAGTAAAATATCTGCATCAGTAGCCAATGCCCTAGCAAGACCAACCCTTTGTTGCATTCCACCACTTAATTCGCTTGGATATGAATGTTCATACCCTTTGAGACCAACAAGCTCT
>CAZVEI010000034.1:2833-11159 GCA_964626295.1 uncultured Alkalibaculum sp. | reverse complement strand
AACTTGGGCTTCTTGTAGGACTGGAATCAGTGCTCCAGGCATTTCTTTGTGTTCTAAAATAAACTCTTTAAACTCTAAGATTTCTTCTTTGTTCTTTTCAAGATCAAAGGTAAACTCCATACATACTTCCCCCTTTTTCGTTTTTCTTAATAATCAAAAAAACTCCTTTTCTCGAGGGAAAGGAGTTTGCACAAGAATACGATACGTAAAAACTACGTATTAATGTTCACTTTGAAATCGTTTAAAAGAGCAAGTGACTGCATCGTTCGTATAATTTACTATGTACTTCTCCTTTCCGCAATGGGAGGCATTATCGTTTCCAATAATACCCTACAGATTCATTATTCGTAGATCTTTATCTTTAGAATGGATGAATTCGGAGTATATTTAATTTTTATGTTTTTAGTATAACGATTTCTTAGTCGAATGTCTAGTGAAATCTTAAACTTGTATATACAAGTTTAAGATTTCAGAATACTAGCTTTTAGTTTATTTTAGATCGCCAGTTATCAAACGTAGTATTTATGTAGCAAGGATTTACATGCTGTTTTAGTGAATTTATCCAGAGTATCCCTGTTAAACAAAAAACAAATATAAGATATATGTTTACACTACATTAATTTGTAACACAAACATATATCTTACATTCTCTGAAGGCTCTACTATAGAAAATTCTCTGAATATTGCTTTTATAGACTTTTGTTTGAGGTATGTATTTAACTTTTCAAGAGAAGGAACTCATAAAAAGAGAAAAAATAAAATTAATTGCTACTGTGTTTTTTTCTCAAAGAATAGCACAAATAGACAATACCTATTAGTTCTATTATCATCACAAGTATGCCCCCCTCAGGCCCGAAACTTCCTCCTGTAATGAAATCTGGTCCTATTAACTTGGTCTCTATAATGCTTGCATTTCCTATGATCATTCCACTAACAGGCAATCCTAAAACATTGCCCATAAACCAGTTCCATACAGAATGCTGTGCAAAAATGCCCCAAAGACCACCGTCATTGATAGCATAAAGCGCTGCAAAGACTCCATACAAGACCAAATTTACTAGTGCTAAATCACTGACATTAGGGTTTCCCATATGTAAAAAGCTAAAAAACAAAGAGGATACTATAATCGCTATAGGAACTTTATAATACCTAGACAACACGGGCATCATCCATCCTCGCACTACAACTTCCTCACTTGCCCCTTGGATCATAAAACCTAAAAGAAATAACAACACATACGGGATCGCAGATGTTCCTAAGCGGGAAGTAGCATAAATAGGCTCACTGACTACTTCCCCCCATCCAAAAGCTAATACTACTACAAAATAAGAGAGTTGCATTACAATGGCAACGAGGGCTCCTCTTATATACTTTTGTAATTTGTTTTTCACATTTAATCCAATAGTAGAAAAAGGTCTCTTTTCAATCACCCTTGTATAAAAGACAAAAAAGAGTATAACACTTCCCGTGCTAAGGACTAAATTCATCCAAGACATGAGGGCTGGATTAGTATAAAGTTCCCCCTGCAAAATGCTCATATTGCCGTTTACAATAGCATAGATACCTATAATAGCGCCAATAAGAAAAGAAGGGACAAGTTGCAATACCATAGCTAAAAGGCATATAAGAAACCAAGCAACGAGCTTAAATCTGCCTATTTTTTCGTAAGTAACTTTGGAGTAGAGATTAAAGTGTTCTAGATATGTGTTGGATTTTTCAATTTTAAACATATATACACCCCCCTTTTGAGTTCTGCCATAACTTGCAACCAATCGCCCTGTGCTATGCTTGTTCCCTTTGGCAAACCTGTCACGGGTGCATCACTTATCATATTGTTTTTTCAGCTTTCAGCTTTCCGCTTTCAGCTAATGACACTAGTCACATAGCTATATTGGAACTTTCACAGCACCTTATCTAGCACTTTCCCATCTGCGTAGAATAGCTCCCCATCTGCGTAGATTTCTCCTCCATCTCTCATGTCGCATAGCATATCCCAGTGGATAGCAGATGTGTTTTTTCCTCCACTTAAAGGATACGATTTTCCTAAAGCCAAGTGGACTGTTCCGCCAATTTTTTCATCAAAAAGCATATTCTTCGTGAATTGATTGATATTGTAGTTGGTTCCTATGGCTACTTCTCCTACTCTTCTAGCACCAGGGTCTATGTCTACTAAAGCCTCTAAAAGATTTTGACCTTTTGAGGCGCTTGCCTCTACTACAACTCCATCTTTAAAAGTAAGGCGTATATCTTCTATTTCTTGCCCGGAATAAATTCCTGGAAAACTAAATCGAATTTTCCCATTTACACTTTCTTCTACAGGGCCTGTATAAACTTCTCCACTGGGAAAGTTATTGCGTCCATCTGAATTCATCCAAATTCTTCCTTCAATATTCATCTCAATATCCGTTTCTTTTGAGACAATTCGCAAGTGCTTTTTATCATTTAGATAATCTACAATGTGTTGCTGGTTTTCTCTAATTTTAACCCAAGATTTGACTGGGTCTTCGTCATTTAAGAAACAAGCGCTGTAAATAAATTCTTCGTATTCTCTTAAGGACATGCCCGCCTCTTGAGCAGAAGACTGTGTAGGGTACATACATAGAGTCCAGTTTAGCTCCCCCTTTGTGCTGCGCTCTGACTGCAGTTTACTTACATCTGCACGAGCTTTGTTAAATGCAGAAATTTTCTTAGGGTCAATATTGCTCATATATTTTGTGTTGTTTCCGCCACCAATGTTTAAAAGTCTATCTGCTCTTTTTACAATCTCCTCTGATATGGAAGAAACATAGGTAAGTTGCTCTTCATTTCCTTCCTTTAGGAGAATTTCATTGAGATCATGTTTTAAAATCACATAGGGATGTCCGCCCGCTTTAACGACTTCCTCGTAACAAGCCTCAATTAAAGGATATGCCACAGGATAACCTTGTATTACCACAAGATTGCCCTTTTCTACTTTAAGAGAGTAGTTGATTACTGTTTGTGCGTATTTCTTAATTCGAATATCAGCCATGATATTCCTCCTTTGTTTGATAAATATCTTTAATATTAGTTTGCAATTTGCTATATAGCATTTCCTTAATAAAAAAGTTAAGTGAAAATTTTCTCGCTTAACTTTTTTGATTTTTATATTTATAGAAATTATTATAGTGCCTTTTGGACATGGTTTACACTTTAATAGATAAAATGTAGCGATCTAACTTAAAAAGTTCTGCTTTCAGCATTCCGCTATTATGTTTTCTCGTTCAACCGACCAACGAACCAACCGTCCTAATTTTGCGCTTCTAAAGCCGTCTTCATGACTTCACCTTTAAGCGCCTCTAACTTTTCTTCTGCCTCTTCCATAGAGCTACCTCTTATGGAGAAATATAGCTTAATCTTAGGCTCTGTTCCGGAAGGTCTTACACAGAACCAGCTGCCCTCTTGTAAATAAATCTTGATTACATTTGACTGAGGTAGGTTTAATTTTTCTGTGCCTACTCCAATGGTATTTTTCTTGCCTTGAAGATAATCTTCAATATATTGTACGTTTAATCCTGCCCATTTCATAGGTAAATCCTTTCGGAAGAAAGCTGCGATTTTTTTCAGCTTTTCACTACCTTCTTTTCCTTCTAGCTTAATAGATTCTATATGATCAATGTAATACCCATAGGTCTTATAGATCTCTTCTAATACATCTCCTAAATTCTTGCCATTTTCTTTATAGTATAGAGCCATTTCACAAAGAATAAGAGAAGCTCCTACAGCATCTTTATCTCTTGCGTGATCTCCAACTAAGTATCCATAGCTTTCTTCAAATCCTAAAATGTACTTTCTCAGTTTTGTATTAGCATATTCTTCGATCTTTTCACCAATATACTTAAATCCTGTAAGAGTATTTTCCACAGTTATATTAAAGTCCTCTGCAATGCGATCTGCTAGGTCTGTAGATACAATGCTCTTTATAATTACACCATTTTCAGGCAAATTACCCTTCTCTTTTAATTGACTAATAAGGTAATACTCTAAAATACATCCTATTTGATTACCTGATAAATTAATATAATTTCCATTGTGATCTTTATACGCTACGCCAATTCGATCCCCATCTGGATCTGTAGCAATTATAATATCTGCACTTTTTTCATTAGCCAGATTTTTCGCTAATTCAAATACCGATACTTCTTCTGGATTTGGGACTTTGACCGTAGGAAAATTTCCATCTGGCTTTTCTTGTTCTTTAACCACATTGACGTGCTCAAATCCAGCTGACTTTAACGCTCTTCTTAAAGGAATATTACCAGAACCGTGCAATGGAGAATAGACGATATTAAGTTGATCTCCCTTTTCTCCTATCAATGCCCTGTTTAAGCACTGAGATACAATGGCATCGTTATAGGAATCATCTACCTCATCAGATATATAATGAAGAAAGCCCTTAGCGATGGCATCCTCTTCCTCCATAGTCTTAATGTACTTAAAATCATATATTAAACTAATTTCGTCGCTAATCTCTTGGGCTTGGCTTGGCGTCAATTGATAGCCTTCTTTCCAATAGACTTTATAGCCATTATATTCTGGAGGATTATGGCTTGCCGTAATAACAATTCCGCTAACACAATTTAAATGCCTGATTGCAAAAGATAAGACAGGTACAGGCCTTAGAGAATCAAAAAGGTAAGTTTGTATTCCATTAGCACACAAAATTAGAGCTGCAGTCTTTGCAAATTCTTCAGACATATTTCTAGAGTCGTAAGCGATGACAACACCTTTATCTTTAAACTTCTGACCCCACTTTACAATATAATTTGCTAAGCCTTGAGTTGTTAAGCCTACTGTGTACTTGTTCATGCGATTTCTGCCTGCTCCAAGAACTCCACGAAGACCTGCAGTCCCAAATTCTAAATCTTTATAGAACCGATCTTCTAATTCCTTAGGATCATCTGCAATACTCCTTAACTTTTCTTTTGTCTCTTCATCTACGAATTCACTATTCATCCATAAGTCATATTTATCCTTGTACAATCCAATGTCCCCCTCGGTATTTAAATGTTTTCTCATTTCTTTATCCTCTATGTCAATAATTGTAATATATATTTATTATTATAACATAATATGTGCATCTTTTTATCTTCTAATCTACGAACAATATAAAGGAGCGTATAGAAATAAAGATTCTAAATACAATATATTATTATTTATGCCATTTAGAATATATACAGTAGACATTAAGTATAAAACTAATGGTTGTAAAAATTAGATTAAATATGCATAAAAAAAGAGAAAAACTTTCATAATAAACTCATGTGTCTAAGGAGGGATCTAATTGATTGTAGGTTTGCCGAAAGGCCTTTACTATTATAAGCATCATAAATTTATAGAAAAATTTCTAGATTGTCTTCACATCTCATATATATCATCGCCACATACCAATAAGAACATATTAAACGAAGGGATTGCTACTTGCGTAGATGAAGCTTGTTTGCCCATAAAAGTCTTTCATGGACATGTATCCTATTTAAAAGATAAGTGCGATTTAATTATAACTCCACGGATTATAAAGGAAGAGGATGGTAGATATATCTGTCCTAAATTCTGCGGCATCCCTGAGATGATCCAAAATAGCATATCAAGCCTTCCCGTTATCACAACTTTACCTATTGAATTAAACAATAGAAAAAGCGTCTTCAAATGGTGTAAGAGATTAGGAAAACTATTAGGCAAAGACAAAAAGAATATTGAAAGAGCTTATTATTCCTCAATAGATTACTTATTTAATAAAGGCAATGATATAAATATCCATAAATTTCCCCATAAAATTGCCCTTTTGGGTCATCCATACAGCCTTTACGACAATTATGTAAACATGGATATTGTCAAAAAACTTCATGAACTTGAAATAGATGTTATTACAGAAGGTATGGTAAATGTGGATGATAAAAATATAGTCATGGAAGAACTAGTGAAAAGGCCTTTTTGGAGCAATATGATTAATACTGTAGGTGCAGGAGTACATCTTATGAAAAATCAGTTAGTAGATGGAATTATTTATCTATCTTCTTTTCAGTGTGGTATCGATTCTGTAGCCATTAATTTAATGGAGGATATGCTAGAAGATTTTCCGATTTTAGTCTTAAAACTAGATGAACACTCCGGCCAAGCAGGTATGGATACTAGAATCGAAGCTTTTGCAGATATGCTAAAAAGGAGAGAGTACCTTGATTTTGACATTTCCACACATGGGTAATGTATACTTAGCAGGAAAAATTCTGCTTGACGGTTTAGATGTAGATTATATCATTCCGCCCATTTCTAATAAAAAAGCCTTAGAAATGGGCGCAAAAATTTCTCCTGAAGAAATGTGCCTTCCCTTTAAAATTATGATGGGAAATTACATTCAAAGCATAGAGCAAGGTGCAGATACTATACTCTTAGTAAGTAGCTGTGGCCCTTGTAGGTTTGGCGAGTACAGCGAACTTCAAGTTAGATTGCTTAGAAAAGCAGGTTACGACATTCGATTTATTGTCGCCGATTTACCAGATCAATTAAGAAAGGATTCAAAGATTTTAGATATTAAGGCCTTGTTTGAAGAAATTCCTGTAAGCAAAAGAGAATTAGCCAAATCTATTTTGAGGGCTACTCATGCCATAAATATCATCGATGATTTAGAAGCCACTGCTCATTTAAACTGCGGGTATGAAAAAGTGCCAGGTGAATCTAAAATACTGCTTAAAAAAGCATTGTGGGAATCTTATCAAGAGAACGAGCCTAAAAAAGCCGTCGCTATTTTAAAGGGGTATCAAAAAAAAATTCACCATATAAAAATAGATACTATAGATAAGCAGCCCTTAAAAATCGCTATTATCGGTGAAATTTATACCATAATTGATGGCTTTTCTAATTTAAATATTGAAGAAAAATTAATGGATTATGGGATCAGCACTTCTAGGAGGCTCTCTGCTAGTTGGTGGATTAAAGATTCACTGCTTAAACTTATTAAACTTAATGGGATTCAAACAAAGGATTTCTCTAAAGACTATCTCCCCTATTGGATTGGGGGGCACGCTAGAGAATGCATATCTGAGGCAGTCATGGCCCACAATCAGCTTTACGATGGCGCTATACAGATCTTTCCTTCAGGCTGTATGCCAGAAGTCGTCTCTAAGGCCATACTACCAAGTATTTCAAGAGACAAGGAGTTTCCTATAATGACTTTAGTTATGGATGAAATGTCAAGCGATGCTGGTTATACTACCAGGATAGAAGCATTTCTAGATTTATTAGAGAGGAGAAAAGCGTCATGTACTATTTAGGTGTAGATGTAGGATCCGTCAGTACAGATTTTGTACTACTAAATAAAAACTATGAAGTCGTAGAACACCTGTATTTAAAGACAAATGGCAGACCTATAGATGCTGTTAAAGAAGGTTTATACTATCTCGCTCAAACCTTTGACGATAAACAGATTAGCTCCGTTGGGGTCACTGGAAGCGGTAGAAATGTGGCTAGCTACATTTTAGGGGCAGATTTAATAAAAAATGAGATTACTGCCCATGCTGTAGCAGCCTTACATTTAAATAAGGATGTGAGGACCATCATTGAAATTGGTGGTCAAGACTCTAAAATTATCCTCTTAAATAAAGGCATTGTTGTAGATTTTGCTATGAATACGGTCTGTGCAGCAGGAACAGGCTCTTTTTTAGATAGGCAAGCTGAAAGACTTCAAATTCCTATTGAAAAATTTGGAGAATACGCGTTACAATCTACTTTACCAACTCGAATAGCTGGAAGATGTAGTGTTTTCGCTGAATCAGATATGATTCACAAACAAGGCATGGGCTACAGTACACCTGACATTATCGCTGGATTATGTGAAGCATTAGTTCGCAATTATCTGGCAAATGTAGCAAAAGGTAAGCAAATCCACGATATCATTTTCTTTCAAGGTGGGGTAGCTGCAAATATAGGAATTAAGGCAGCTTTTGAGAAAGCACTTCAAAAGGAATTGTATATACCCGATAAGTACCATATAATGGGTGCAATTGGTGCAGGAATCTTAGCTTCTGAAGTAAAAAAGACAAGCACTTCATTTAGAGGTTTTACAACGGCATTAAGCAACTTTAAATCTACAAGCTTTGAATGTGAGGGATGCTCTAATTGCTGTGAAGTAGTTACAATAATGCAAGATGAGTCTACTTTAGTAGGCTGTTTTGGTGATCAGTGTGGTAAATGGAGCCAAAGCAAACCCTTTATTTTTGCAAATAAATAACTATAAAGCCACTACACTATAAATTTGTAGTGGCTTTACTTGCTGTAAAGAGCTTCTTCATTTAAAATTAAGAAAACTTAA
>CAZVEI010000034.1:0-2823 GCA_964626295.1 uncultured Alkalibaculum sp. | reverse complement strand
ATTTCAAAACAACATCATATATCTAATGAATTCTATTTTTCATCAAATCACCAATTAATTTAATAGCCAGCTAAACGATATTTTCAAATATATTTGTAGATATTAGTTTAATTAAAGTGATATATAAAGCTTTTTTTAAAAAATAAAAGCAATTTAACCTTTTAAAATAACTACAATGGTATTATAATGAATTAGAACTATGTTTAAGGGGTGATTGTTTGAATAAAAAAATAGTAGTGTGTTTCTGCATATTTTTACTGTTAACGGGGACAAGCTGTTCAAATCAAGATATTATAGATGAAAACAATGTAAATATTGAGAAAATTGAAACTCTTAAAAACGATATAAATGAATTAAAAACAGAGAATGAAAAATTGAAAAGTCAAATTCAAGAATTACAAACCCTTGAAGAGACTTCAAAAACAGAAAAGCAATTTTATCTACACTTTATTGCCAAACTTACAGAACCTATGAGTGAGACATACCTTACTGATATTGCTCAGGAGCAGTGGAAGTATTCCATATTAATAGATGAAATGTCTGTTCCTCAAAATGGAATCATAGAGGTAAGCGCAGATACTGTCAAATTATTCGTTTCAGAAGCACAAGCACCATATACCGCGTTACCTGCAAAGATACATAATAAAGGTAAAATAAGCGGAGATTTATTCTCTACACACATTAAATTTTTAAATGTAAAACCTACGAATACTTCTGGCTCTGAAGAAGATAGGATTTCCACTACAACTTACACCTTTAGCCATCTCAGTAATGAAAGCGTAATCAATTTAGAGATCACTACGGAGCTACAAAGGCGGTTAGGACTAAATACAAATATCATAACGATTAAAAAGGTGGATTCTACAACTTTAGAAGATTCACAGACAACGGATGCTGCACCACAAGAAGAAACTGATAATAATGAAGAATAATAAAACCACTTAAAAAAAGCAGAGTATACTTTCATACTCTGCTCTTTTGCGTACAATTTAAAATCTAAGCAAATAGCTACACCTTTGTATTATTTGACTTTTTTCCCTACAAAGTCCCGCTTTCTGCTTTCTGCTTTTAAGCATTTAACAAATCATTCTTCAAAGTCCATAATTTTTCTGATAAATCTACGTGGTATTCGTGAGGATTTGTAAATCTTGTAATGGCTGTCCACATAGTGTTAAACTCCTCTTTTAAGTGACTTTGGATCTCCTTTACACAAGGTCTGTCATAGACTAATCTACCATCGACTATAATAGGAACCATCAAGTCTTTTATTTTATAATTGGTGAGCACTGTCTTTTTCCACGTATAAACAGGGTGAAAAATGGTTAAAGGTTTTGTCTCATCAATGGTTTCCTCATCTAGCATAAGCAAGTCTGCTAAAGCTTTGTTCGTCGCCTTATCGTAAATTCGAACGGTCTTCTTGTAGCCAGGATTTGTGATTTTACCTGGGTCATTTGATACTTTTAGTTTATCTCTAATTTGTCCCTCGTGTTCAATCTGGGCCATTTTATACACTGCACCAAGGGCTGGTTGATCATATGCTGTGATCAGCTTTGTTCCTATTCCCCATAGAGAGATTTGAGCTCCTTGTAATTTTAAATCTCGAACTAAATACTCGTCTAAATCTGAAGAAGCAGATATTATTGCATCCTGTAAGCCTTCTTTATCTAGCATCTTTCTGCACTCTTTACTTAAATATGCTAAATCACCAGAATCCAAACGGATACCATAGATTTTTGAAAGCTTATTTTCCCCCTTTAGCTTCTTAAAAAGTTTTATAGCATTAGGCATTCCAGATTCTAGTGTATTATAGGTATCTACTAATAAGGTAAGATTGTCTGGATTATACACCGAGAATTTTTCAAAAGCTTCGTACTCATCGTCATAACTCAAAACAAAGCTATGAGACATAGTCCCCTTTGAAGGCATGTCCACTAAATACTCCGATTCTACATTACTTGATCCAGCGCAGCCGCCGATAATAGCAGCTCTAGCTCCGTATAAACCTGCCTCTGTTCCATGAGCTCTTCTTAGCCCAAATTCAAGTACTGGATCCCCTTCTGCAGCTTGTACAATTCTAGAGGCCTTAGTAGCTATAAGAGTTTGATGATTGACAATGGTTAGTAGCGTAGTCTCAATAATCTGAGCTTGGATTAATGGGGCCTTTACTCGAAGAATTGGTTCTTGTGGAAATACAATTGTTCCCTCTGGAATGGCATATAACTCTCCTGTAAACTTAAAGTTTCGAAGGCATTCTAAAAATTCCTCTGAAAATTCAGGATGATATTTCTTTAATAATTCAATATCCTCTTCTGTAAAATGTATATTTATTAAGTAGCTAATGACTTGTTCTAATCCTGCACAGACAGTATATCCTCCGTTAAAGGGATTTCTACGAATAAACAAATCAAAAACTGCTATATCGTCCCTTTTATCGTCACTAATATACACATTACTCATACTTAGCTGATAGTAATCTGTAGCTAATTGAACCGACCTATTGTGATACATATGACACCTCCGTATTTTATTCCAATATTATTATTGTACACTCCTGAGAATATTATTGCAATCGATTGTATTCTCATAGATTTAAGTTTATTAATTAACACTTGATTCCTTGTTTTTAATCGTGTATAATCTTTTTACAGATAGCGATAATCATTATCATATCAATTGCCGCTAATTAAATTTTATGTGTTAAGGAGAGAAAGATGAGAAAAACTAATTTTTTTAAACTAACTGTAATGATTGCACTATTTGCTTTGGTGTCGATTTGCTAGCTTCTATGAAGATATAAAAGAATTAGTGCCAAATGCAGCTGTT
>CAZVEI010000033.1:0-11971 GCA_964626295.1 uncultured Alkalibaculum sp. | reverse complement strand
AACTAGTATTTATCATAACACGATAAGATAATTATAGTATCCTACTATGAGATTATTATATAGCATCATCATAGTTTTAGCATATGAACTAAATTACACTTAGTTTTAAAATTAAAGGGAGGGTTAAACATGATTAAAAAGTGCGAATATTGTGGCATTGCTGGAGTAGTTGAGCAAAATAAGTTTGAATGTGCGAAGTTTAAAAAGGCGTTTACATTAGGGGAAAACATTTTGACGAATTGCAATTATTTTATTGAAAAAATCATTGAAGATGGGGAACCTTTCACGCCTCAGCAGCATTTATTAATTAAGGAACAAGAGCTAAGTGCAAAGCATATGAAAGGATTTATATAATATTTTTTTAGCTACTGCGATACTGTAATTATTGAGTTGAGTAGGAAAGCTGATGATAAACGAGGTAGCCATCGAAAGATGGCTTTCTGTAAGTATTATAAATCCAAATATTTCGATGTGATTGTTTTATTATTAAACATTAAAAGGGGGCATTTATAAAATGAACGCAATTAAAGCAATTTGGGACTTTATACAAAATCAAATTCTTGGCATGAAGTGGTTAAATGAGGCGATTGGTAGCGGATTATCAGTTTTAGGCTTGAATACTGCTAACCGTTGGGTTGCTAGTGTGCAGTTTTTTATCTATGACACGATTAAAATTGTACTACTGCTTTGTTCACTAATTTTTATCATCTCTTACATTCAAAGTTACTTTCCGCCAGAGAGGACTAAACAGATTCTAGGACGTTTCCATGGGATTGGAGCCAATACCGTCGCTGCCTTGCTTGGCACAGTTACACCTTTTTGCTCTTGTTCCTCTATTCCATTATTTATGGGTTTTACTAGTGCAGGGTTACCACTTGGGGTAATGAGCATTTTTGGAGCAAAGGTAGCTGTAATTTATGTGGTGCTTGGCTTAATTATTGCTATTATCGGTGGTAGCATTATAGAAAAACTGAATATGGAAGAATACGTGGAAGACTTTATTTCTCAAGGAGGAAGTGTAGACATTGAATCTCCTGAACTGACAAAACACGATCGCATAATTTTTGCTAAAGAACATTAGATAGAGTAAGTTTCTTTTAATAATATGGGATATTATGAACGATTCTTAGGATAGAATGATATTTTAATACAATCTTTGATATATAAAGTAATATTTTAAATTATTAAATAAGGGAGAGATTAATGATGGCATTATTTAACTTTGGAAAGAACAAAGAAAAAGATTCAAATTGCTGTGGAGGTAACTATGATGCCGAAAGCATAGCGAAAGCTAAGAGTACAAAGATAGAAGGTGCGTCCGTAAAGGTACTTGGAACTGGTTGTACAAAATGCAACCAACTTGAGAAAGCAACAAAAGAGGCTCTCCAGCAACTTGGCATGGACACAACAATTGATCATATAACCGATTTTTCTCAAATAGCATCATATGGTGTGATGACAACCCCTGCTCTAGTCATTGATGGAAAGGTTGTCTCATACGGCAAGGTTCTTAAAACTGAAGAAGTTGTGGATATATTAAAAAAAGCAAGAGAGTAGGGGAAATGAAGGCGTAAGGGACAATTAACGGTCTCTAATATTCTGATGAGACTCGCTTAAAGATCGTTGAGATGTTGTCTTACAATGAAATGTGTGCTTGCGATATTTTAGATTATTTTCAAATAAGTAAGATAACAGGCGCAGTGCTATTAGGTGTGGCTCCTTGTACACCCATGGTATTTGTATAGAGTAAGCTAACAAAAGGGAATTTTGCACATACTCTAGTACAGGTTTCCGTCAACGATGTACTGATTATCTTCCTTTTCGTATCGATCGTTTCGTTTTTACTTGGCGAAAATAATGTTGCCTTTCTATGGGATCTACTTATCTTTTCTATCATATTATTTGTAGTTGTACCCTCTTATAATAAAATGTAAAAATTGGTGTTAATAAACTTTAACTTTTTACAATATCACAGAGGAGAAGGAAGATGAAAAAAGTTGCTTTTATATGTGTACACAATTCCTGTCGTTCACAAATTGCGGAGGCTTTAGGCAAGCATTTGGCTAGTGATGTTTTTGAAAGCTATTCTGCTGGAACGGAGACTAAGCCACAAATCAATCAAGATGCCGTTCGATTGATGAAGAAAATATACAGTATCGACCTGGAAAAAGCTCAATACTCCAAATTAATCGATGAGCTACCCCCAATAGATATTGTTGTAACTATGGGTTGTAATGTAGTATGTCCTTATTTGCCTAATGAGGAAAAAGAAGATTGGGGTCTTGATGATCCTACAGGAAAAAGCGATGAAGAATTTATGATTATCATCAATAAAATAGAAGAAAAAATTAAAGAACTTGCTAAAAGATTGGAGGATTAATGTAGCCATATCACAATAGTACCCCTAGAAGCAAAACGTTTATAACAATTTTTTTAAAACAAGAGAGGAATTCAAGTACGCAAGATTTGGATTCCTTTTTTAGTGTGCTAGCATGAGTCCAATCTAATGGATAAAATATCAGCTGTCTTCTATTTGGTTGAAATTTGAATTGATAAATAAATCATATTGTTGTAAGTATATCAAAAAAAATCTTATCATAAGTGATAAGCAATTAATGTATGCCTACTAATTATTTATTACCAACCCTTTAAGATATCTATGATATCTTCTAATATATAATCTCTATTATCTTCAGTAATCGTAATTACAATTACATCATCTCTAGCGGTAATAGCATTTAAAAAATCACAATTATTTTCTTTTAAAATACCAAATACTATTTTTTTGCTATCTAATAGTTCAAACACTTTATCAGTAAATAGGTCCATATTATTTTCAGTATCACCTAGTTCATCTAGCACGATAAGCTCTCTCTCCTTAAGACTTTTATCTAATATAGATACGGCTCCTTTTTCAAAAGAATCCATAAAATACTCTTTTGAATCGTCTCTAGAATCAACTTTTAGTATAGTATAGGTTATTCTATTATCATACAGTGATTTAATAACGTATTTTCTAAAATAACTCTCAAAGATTCTTTCAGTAGTGTAGCCTCCAAGAGACAGATGTAGTTCTTTTATTACTTTTTTTAAAAGTGTTGATTTTCCTATTCCAATTTTTCCAGTTAGAAATAGATTATACATAAGAAACTCCTTATTTTAATTTTTTAAATTTAGATACTAGTGTAACATATTTTTAAAAGAATTTATATATTTTGTAGGAAATATAATAAGAGATTGACAAAAATTTAGTAAATAGATATAATTGAAATAAATATATATCTCCGAGCATATTTTCCTAAGGGTGGTTTTCTATGGAATATATGCCAATAGGCATGAAGAGAAATCTTTACGCCTCCCATTGTGGAAAGGAGAGCGAGCTCTTTGTTGATTTATATCGCTCCTACCTCAATGGTGGGAGCTTTTTTAATTAATTAAAAGGAGGGTTTATTTTGGAAAAAGGTTTTAGAAAATGGGGAATTATTTTTATTGTTTTCTGTATGACTCTATTAACAGCTTGTAATAATGGACAAGGTACTGAAACTACAAGCAAAGATGTAGCACAGGGTGGTAATGATACAATTACCATAACTGGATTACAAGAAGGTAATATTAAAGTGTCTGTAGATGAGATCAAAGAATTAGAAAAAATCACAAAAGACGTCATATCGATCTCATCAAGTGGAGAAGAAAAAGAAATGAATGTCACGGGAGGGCTTTTAGAGGAGCTACTTCAAAAACGTAATGTATCTCTTAAGGATTTAGATGGATTGAGGTTTGTTGCTTTAGATGGGTATTCCATCGATATTCCAAAAGATATCGTACAAAGCAGAGATATCATGCTGGGCTATAAAATAGATGGGCAGCCGTTAGATAAAGAATTAGAGCCTATTAGAATCATCATTCCTGATGAAAGAGCTATGTACTGGGTTAGTCAATTAGCTGAAATTCAACTAATAGGAACTAGTGAGCCTGCAAAATCAGAAGAAGATACTTTAAGTAACTTAATCTTTTTAGACTCTGCTATAACCACTCTAGAAACTGTTAACTACGGCGATACAGAGGATGAAGCTATAAAGACATCTGATTTATTAGACAGTTATACACAGGGAAAAGGTGGAGAAGTATACTTAAAAGCTTCCGATAATTTTGAAAAAAGTGAATCAAACGAGGTATTCAGTGATGCTTTTATAAAGATCACAGGAGAAAATGTACCTATGCTAGGCGCTCCAGATATGCCTAAGGGAATGACAGTAAAGGATTTGCTATGGTTTACCGTAGGGGATACGGCATTTTTGTCTGTAGAGAAAGCTTGTGAAGTATCTAGCCTAATGGAAGGGGATAGCGTATCCTTAGGGCTAATATTAGAAGATATAGGCTTAAGTGGTGAGACCTATGAATTTACTGCTATAGATGGTTATTCTGTAGAGGTATCATCTGATGATGTGAGCCAAGGTATTATAAATAGGGGCGAAGATGGAAACATATCTATTTCTTTTCCGAAACTAGGCAAGAGCAAATCTGTAAAGAATTTACTATCTATAAAAATAAAATAAAAATAGGGGATTTTAAATGAAAAGAAAGATTTTATCACTAATTACAGCAATACTTTTAGCACTAGTACTTGTAGCTTGTTCTTCAAATCAAGAACAGACAAATGGAGAAAGAGAAACACCACCAGAAACAGGAGCGAAAACAGAAACAGAGAAACAAAAAACGGATGAACAGTCAGAAAGCAAGGTTCCAGCTTTTAAAATTTCTGTAGAAGCAGGCGAAGAAAGTATAGAAATTACTGAAAAAAATATCGGTGACATTAAAGAGACAACTTTAACAGCAACTATAAATAGTAAAAAAGGAGAATTAACAAACGAATACACAGGGATATTATTAAAAGATGTATTAGAATATGCAAATATTGAAGAATACACATCATTAGAGTTAGAAGCTGCAGACGGTTATGTTGTAGAGTATACAAAGGAAATGGCAGAATCTGATGGAGCAATCTTAGCGTACATAGTAGACGGAGAAGATATGGGAATAGAAGCTGGACCCATTCAATCTGTTATAGATGGAGAATCTGCAAAAAGTAGCGTTAAGCAATTAGCAAAAATTAGAGCTGTTAATTAATTGGGGAGAGTTATATGCTTAATAATTTAGTCAGAAAGTTTTCAATATTTGACATTATTATAATTGCCCTTATGGCTACTTTGGGGATCGCTACAAAACCAGTTATTCTGCCTCTTGCACATATAATAACTGGCCCTCTCTATATCCCCGGAGGGGCTATAGCAGGTGGTCTGTATATGATGTGGATTGTCTTAGGCGCTGGATTAATAGGAAGAGCAGGAGTTGCCACCTTAATCTCTATAGTGCAGGCTATTATGGTAGTAAGCCTTGGAATATATGGTACTCATGGCATTGTGAGCTTTCTCACCTATATACTACCAGGCTTAGCTGTAGATTTATATATACTTCTTTCTAGGCCTAAGAGATTTCAAATGGGACATTTTTTTATCAGTGGAATATTAGCTAATCTTAGTGGCACATTTTTAGTTAATGTGGTGTTCTTCCGTTTGCCCATGGTACCACTGATCCTCACACTAGCAGCTGCTGCCTTTTCAGGTGGCATTGGTGGACTAATAGCCTATGGAATAGTAGAAAAATTAAAGAATAACCCAGTATTAGAAAATTTGTATTGGAGAGATATAGATGAATAAAAAATATATTCTAATATCAATAATTTTAGTATTAGGCTTACTTATGGTCTCTGCCTGTACAAAACAAGGAACAAATTCAGGCTATATTCCTCCTCTATATATTAATGGAGATGTAGGTGAATCAATTACTCTTAGAAGCTTAGAAGATGATTTTAATATAGTAGATATAGAAACTAAGGATGGAAATGTAAAGGGAGTAAAGTTTAAAGATATTTTAAATAAAGTAAATCCTTTAAGTGATAAAAGCGACATCTTTTTAGTTGGAATAGATGGCATGATGGCTAAAATTGAGGGTACGAATTTAGAGGATTCCTTTATATCTTTTTCAGAGGTTAATGGTTGGGAATCCATACACTACAATCATCCTCCAAGTAGCAATGTAAAACACTTAAAGGAAATAATAATCGTGTCTAGTGATGAAGAGCGATTAGACATAGGCATGAATATTATAAGTAGTGAAAAAAACATTCTAAACATCACCCCTGGAGAGTTATATGCTAAATCTGCTACAGTAATGCCTTATTTTGAAGGGGAGTCTAGTGTAGAAAAAGAAGGTGTACATTACAACACCACCGTATACACACAAAGAAGAATTTTCAAATTAGAAGATATGGTAGAAGAAAGCTTACAAAATGCCCTAGTCATGAACGCATTAGGAGATATAAAACCAATAGAGGTGGGTAGCTACTTTGAAGCAAATTCTAATACCATAGACTATGTCAGCGCTAATGGCAAAGAAAGACTCGAAGATGTAAAAGGAGTCGTATTAGATCCTCCTGAGGGCAGTATTCAAGACTCTTACTATGATATATCCACATATTTAGAAGAAGGTGAAGACGTATTGTTTATCGTATTAGATGGCTTTGGATATCATCAGTACAATTATGCCATAGAAAATAATCATATGCCTTTTCTAACGAATCAGCCACAAGTTACAAAAGCTTTGTCTGTTTATCGCCCTGTGACCAATGCAGGATTAGCTGCAATCATTACAGGAAAATCCCCTGGGGAAAATGGCGTGTATTCTAGAGATCAGAGGCAACTACAGGTAGATTCTATATTTAAATATGCTCAAGATTTAGGTAAACAGGCTATCTATATTGAAGGAAATATTGGGATATTAGATACGGAAATCCAGCCAGTATTAAATATAGATGATGATGGGAATGGGTACACAGACGATGAAGTACAGCAGTCTACTTTGAATGCTCTAGGTAAAGGGTATAATCTTGTGTTTACACATTTTCACGGAATAGATGACTCAGGTCATAGCAATGGGGACTTAGCTTCGCAAACTATGGACGTGCTATCTTACATAGATACATACATAGAAGAGCTTGCATCAAATTGGCACGGAAAAGTGATTATTACAGCAGACCACGGTATGCATTCTACAGAAGATGCTGGAGATCACGGTCAGTTTAGATACGAGAATATGATTGTTCCGTACATAGTAATGGAAGGGGAAAAATAAATGAGTAAGAAATCAATCGGCATCGTCATACTTATCCTAAGTGTCATTATAGCAGTTTTTGCTCTTGTAAATAGGGGTCTAACAAAAGACTCTCAGGAAGCACATGCAAATGCAGAAGTTTTAATTACAGGTGATGAAGTAGAAGATCAATTTACATATGAGGAAATCACTCAATTAGGGGAAGACGAGTTTACAGCAGTATTTGATTCTAGTAATACGGACCCAGAAGAACATACATACACAGGTGTGGCTTTAAAAAAGCTCATAGAAAAAGCAGGGATAACGCTCGAAGATAAACAACAGGTCAATATAAGAGCTATAGATGGATATACAGTAGCATTAAAGCCTGATGAAGTACTAGAAGATGAGAATGTTTACTTAGCGTATAAACAGGATGGGGAGCCAATAAAGAGAAAAGAAGAAGGCGGTAGTGGTCCTTACCAAGTAATAATTAGAAAAGACGCATTTAGTCAAAGATGGTGCAAATTTGTTACGGAGATCGAAGTAAAATGATACATCCTATAGAAATAAAGGACTTAAAATTTAGGTATAAGTCGAGCTCTAGTAATATATTAGATAGCGTAAATCTTACAGTCCCAGAAGGAGAGGTTTTAACTCTAGTAGGGTTAAGTGGCAATGGCAAGAGCACTTTACTAAATATGATCTGCGGAATAATACCCCATATTCGCCGAGGAGTAATAGAAGGTCAGGTCAAATTATGGGGAGAAGAAGTTAAGAATTTAAAAATATTAGATATCACCAAAAGAGTAGGAATTGTATTTCAAGATCCAGATTCTCAACTTTTTTCACCTACTATAGAGGATGAAATTGCTTTTGGTCCTGAAAACCTTCGGGTTGAAAAAGATGAAATTGGCAAGAGAATTACTAAAGTACTTCAGATGGTCAATATGGAAGAGTATCGCTACGAAAATCCCAATAATTTATCAGGAGGGCAAAAGCAACTAGTGGCAATCGCAGCTGTTTTAGCTATGGAGCCAGATATACTGTTGTTTGATGAAATCTTGGCTCAGGTAGACATAGAGGGAAGCAAGAAGATTAAAGAGCTGATTTTAAACTTAAAAAAGCAGGGTAAGACTATAGTATGTGTAGAACATGATTTAGATAATTTACATATAGCAGATAGAGTGTTAAAACTAGAAAATGGAAAACTAGAAGAATACAAAGGCTGGTGAATAGATTGGACTTCTTAGAACTAAAGGAATTATCCTTTGGCTATACAAGTAGCAAGACCATAATAAAAAGTATAAATCTAAAGATCAGCAGAGATGAAGTTACAGCTATATTAGGATCTAATGGCAGCGGGAAAACAACCCTAGGTAAATTGATGATGGGCATTTTAAAGCCCACTAGTGGGAGAGTCTATCTTTTAAATAAAGACATTTGTGAAATGTCTTTAGCCCAAGTCGGATTAAAAATAGGATATCTTTTTCAAAACCCTGAAAAACACTTTTTTACTAATACTTTAGAGGAGGAATTGCGTTTTGTTCTTAAATTTAAAGAATTGGATGAACTGAAGATACAGCAACAAATAGAAGATTTAATAAAAACATTTCAGCTGGAACATTTGAGACAATCTTCACCCTTGTTACTAAGTCAAGGAGAAAAGCAAAGACTTGCGATTGCAACGATCTTAATTAATAAACCGGAGTATTTAATACTAGATGAACCCACTACTGGGCTAGATGTAGAAAGAAAAGGCGAATTACTCAATAGGCTAAAGCAATTAAGCGAAGAAGGTATCGGTATGACAATTATAAGTCATGACCAATCTTTTGTAGAGGAACTTTCTCAGCGAGTGGTAAAAATTCACAGAGGAGAAATGATTGATGATCGAAGAAATAAAATTTGACCCTAGGACAAAATTAATTATAATCCTCTGTATCTCTACCTTAGGGCTTTTAATCAAAAATATAATGGACCTTACTATAATTTTGCTAATAACAATTTTAATTGCTAAATCTTTTCAAGTTGATTTAAAAAAAAGCATGAAGAAAATAAAAGGCTTGCTATATGCCATAATGGCTCTTGCAATAGTACAAAGTATATTTTCATCTGAAGGGGAAGCAATCCTTGCTATTAAAAACTTTACTATCTTAAGTACTAATGGATTAGAAAAAGGTTTGCAATTTATTCTGAGAATGATGATTATTATATTTTCAGCTACCATTATCACTACTTCAAACTCAAGAGAGCTTATACAGGGATTTGTACAATGGGGTTTACCTTATGACATAGCTTTTATGGTAGCAATAGGAACCCGGTTTTTGCCAACACTATCAGAGGAAATTAAAGATTCTTTAACTGCAATTCAATTAAGGGGAATAGAAATCAATCAAATTCCCATAAGAAAAAGGATCAATATGTATTCTTATATATTTACTCCTATACTAGTGGCTACAATATCAAAGGCAGAGAAATTATCCATAGCTATAGAAATGAGGGGTTTCAGAGCTTATGATGATCGGACTAGCTATATGACTTTAAAAATGTCCAGAAGAGATTATTTAATAATACTCATGAGTATTATTTTAACGATTACTTATATCATATTTTATTTTTATATTGGAGGGAAATAAATGAAGGTTTTTTCTGTAGTAGGAATCACCCAGTCAGGTAAGACCACCACCATAGAGAATATAATTAGAGAGTTGAGAAAAAGAAGGTATTCTGTAGGTTCTGTGAAGGAAATACATTTTGAACAATTTGCTATAGATTTAGAGGGTACAAATACGAATAGACATAAAAAGGCAGGATCTCAGTTAGTAACTGCTAGAGGTTATCATGAAACAGATATACTCTTTCAAAACAAGCTAGACATTGATCATATATTAAGATTTTATGATCATGACTTTGTAGTATTAGAGGGTGTAGATGACTACAGTGTACCAAAGATTATATCTGCTCATAACGAGGAAGAAGTATCAGAAAGAATGGACGATCTTGTATTTGCTGTATCAGGCAGAATATCTAATACGATAGATGAATTTCAGGGTTTACCAGCTATTAATTCGATAGATAATATTGAAAAATTAGTAGATCTTATTGAGGAAAAAGTTTACGATAAATTACCTACATTTCCTGAAGAATGTTGTAATGAATGTGGTTATAGTTGCCGTGAATTAGGTGCTATGATATTAAAGGGAAAAGCTAAAAGAGAAGAATGTATATTAGAAAATACTAAAGTAAAGCTGCAAATAGGTGGCAAAGATATTGAAATGGTGCCTTTTGTGCAAAATATATTGTCTAATGCAGTAATAGGAGTAGTAAGCGAATTAGAAGGATATACAAAGGGGAGCAGTATAAGTATTAACATAAAGTAAAATTTAATTTTAGTATCCTATTTTTAAAATGTGTTACTTTTAAAGTAACTACGTGTACAAGTTTAGCCTTTGTCATTAAAGTAATTTAAGCAAAAGTACCTAACAATTCTTAATGGATTGTTAGGTACTTTTATGGTGCGCCCAGCATGGGCGCAATCTTATGGGTTAAAGTCCCTAGTCTGCCCTAGTAGTGGGAAAGACATAGCCAATGGCAAGGGTGTCGCGAGCGATTGCGAATCTGAAGGAAGCCGGATGGCAAATCTCTGGTCTGACGAACAGAAACCACATCAGGCATATATGCCCCTTGATAAAGAAATGACAAATCTAGATATAAAAATTACAGAAATCCCAACTTATTCAAGTATTAAACTATAATACAACCAATTTAGCATACGAAAAATTTCAAATAATGAACTAAGTTTATTAACTTCCTTTTAATCCTGTGGAATATATTTATATAATGTCTAATTTTAGTAAATAAAACTATTTAATATGATATATAATTACGTTTAAACCTATTATATAAAGCACGATTATTCAAGAATTTGTATGTCTTATTCTATATAAAAGTGTTGAAATAGAGAGGAAAGTTGTATTGTTATGTAAATGTTTACACTTACGATTTTTTACCATAGTACTTTTAAGTAAGTACTTGTTTTTGTTTGATATTTGTTATATAATCTAGAAGAATAGTGATATTATACGAATTAGGAGGAATGAACTATGTTAAGATTTACTGTACCAAGAGACATTTACTATGGTGAAAACGCTATCGATTATTTAAAAGATGTTAAGGGAAAGAAAGCAATAATTATTTTCGGTTCAGAAAGACTAATTAAAGACGGTACTGTTCCTAAAATTGAAGGTTTATTAAAAGAAGCTAATATCGAAACGGAACTATTCTATGGAATCGAAGCTGACCCTGGAACTAACACTGTTAAACGAGGCGCGGAAGCAATGAAAAAATTCCAACCTGATTTAATCGTTGCCATTGGCGGTGGCTCACCAATAGACGCTGCAAAAGCTATGTGGTTATTCTATGAATATCCTGAGATGACTATGGAAGAAGCTACAAAACCATTCTCACTACCTCCATTAAGACAAAAAGCACAATTTATTGCTGTATCAACTACAAGTGGTACTGGTACGGAAGCTACTTCATTCTCAGTAATAACAGATGATGAAACAAACTTCAAGTATCCTCTTGCAGACTATAACTTAACACCAGATATTGCAATCGCTGACACAAATCTAGTTAAAAACTTGACTCCAACACTAGTTTGTGATACTGGAATGGACGCTTTAACACATAACCTTGAAGCATATGTAGCAACTGCAAAAAATCCTATTTCCGACGGTTTATCAATTAAATCAACAGAAATGGTTTTTGATAATCTATTCAATTCATTTAAAGGCGATTTGGAAGCAAGAGGCGAAAT
>CAZVEI010000032.1:10616-11995 GCA_964626295.1 uncultured Alkalibaculum sp. | reverse complement strand
GATGGTTAGGACACTCTAAGAGCGATGCTCAAGCTTATCGTACAAAAGAAGAAGTAAACGAATGGAAACAAAAAGATCCAATTAAGAGACTTAGAAAATACATGGTAGAAAATAATATTGTGACTGAAATGGAAGCAGATCAAATAGAAGCTAGAGCGCAAAAGGCATTAGATGAATCTGTTGAATTTGCCATGAATTCACCTGAACCACCAATAGAAGCTGTATTAGAAGATGTATACGCATAAGGAGGATATAAATATGGAAATGAAAGAAATGACTTATAAAGACGCCATCCGTTTGGGTATGAGCGAAGAAATGAGACGAGACGAAAATGTTATATTCTTCGGAGAAGATGTAGGCCTTTACGGAGGAGCTTTTGGTGTATCTGTTGGTATGCTTGAAGAATTCGGAGAAGAAAGAGTAAGAGATACGCCAATATCTGAAGCAGTTATCGTAGGAGCAGCAGCTGGAGCAGCAGCAACAGGTTTAAGACCTATTACAGAAATGATGTTTATGGACTTTATCACTATAGGTATGGACGCTTTAGTCAATCAAGCAGCTAAGATGAGATACATGTTTGGCGGAAAAGCAAAAGTTCCTATGGTATTAAGACTTCCTTCTGGTTCAGGTACAGGAGCAGCAGCACAACATACTCAAAGTTTAGAGGCGTGGTTATGCCATGTACCAGGATTAAAGGTGGTCACACCTTCTACTCCTGCAGAAGCAAAGGGCCTTATGAAAGCAGCTATTCGTGATGACAATCCAATTTGCTTTGTAGAACACAAGCTTTTATACAAGATAAAAGGAGAGGTGCCAGTAGATGAAGATTACATCGTTCCTATTGGAAAATCTCATGTAAAGAGAGAAGGCAGCGATGTAACAATCATATCTTGGGGTACTACACTACAAAAAGTATTAGATGTTGCACAAGAAGTAGAAAAAGAGGGAATTAGTGTAGAAGTAGTAGATCCTATTACTTTATATCCAATGGATATTGATACAATTGTTGAATCTGTAAAGAAAACAGGAAGAGCTATTGTAGTTCACGAAGCGTGTAAGACTGGCGGTGTAGGTGGAGAAATAGCTGCTCGAATTGCAGAAAGTGAAGCCTTTGACTATTTAGATGCTCCAGTTTTAAGAGTAGCTGGTCTAGACGTGCCAATTCCTTATAATAGAAATTTAGAAGCAGCAGTTGTACCGAATAAAGATAAAATCAAAGATGCAATCTATAAAGTAATGAATCGATAAGGAGGTGTCCAAATGGCAACGGAAGTAATTATGCCTAAAGCGGGTATGGATATGGAAGAGGGTACAGTCATTAAGTGGCTAAAAAACGTAGGCGATTCTGTAGAGACAGGTGAACCGCTATTAGAAATCCT
>CAZVEI010000032.1:0-10606 GCA_964626295.1 uncultured Alkalibaculum sp. | reverse complement strand
ATCCTCACAGATAAAGTCAATATGGAAGTAGAAGCAGAAGTATCTGGTACACTAATTGACATTCGAGCTAATGAAGGAGACGTTCTTCCGGTATTTACTGTAATCGGATATATTGGAGAAGCTGGTGAAAAAGCGTCATCAAGTAGTGCACCAGTAGTAAATGCTGAAGTAAAAGAGGTAGAAGTTGTCGAAGAGCCGATAAAGGAAGAAAGAGCTGTACTTGATTCTTCAAATCCTGTAGGCAAAATTCGTGCCACTCCTGCTGCTCGAAAAACTGCAAAAGAAAGAAATCTTGATCTAGAAGATGTACCAGGAAGTGGTCCTCTTGGCAGAGTTCAAAAAGTAGATGTAGAAGAATTTAATGTAACAAAAGCCACACCACTTGCTACAAAAATAGCTCAAGTAGAAAATATCGATTTATCTACTGTAAAAGGAACTGGTGTAGGCGGAAAGATTACAAAAGACGACTTAAATCTTGCTCCTGCAGAAGTAGTAGAAGAAAAGAAAACTGCGATAGCACCTAAGGCAGAAGAAAAAGCTTCTAATATCATTCCTATGGTTGGACTTCGAAAGATTATTGCTCAAAGAATGAAGGAAAGCTTAGATAAAAGCGCTCCTGTAACCCTTCAAATCGAAGTGGACATGACCAACACCAACGCCCTAAGAGCTAAGCTAAAGCCAATTATTCAAAAGGAAATCGATAAAAAGATTACCGTAACAGACTTACTCATTATGGCCACATCAAAAGCCTTAATGAAATTCCCATTGGTCAACTCTACCCTTGTAGAGGAAGGAATCCGAGTGAATGACTATGTCAATATGGGTATTGCAGTAGGTTTAGAAAAGGGACTACTGGTTCCAGTAATAAAGGGAACAGACAAGATGACTTTAAAAGAAATTGTCGGTAGCAGAACAGATATCGTACAAAGAACCATGTCTAATAAAATAGCTCCAGACGAATTAAGTGGAAGCACCTTTACCATTAGTAATTTAGGAATGTACGATACCATAAGCTTTAATTCGATCATTAACCAACCCAATAGCGCTATCTTGAGCGTAGGAACAACAGTTAAGAGAATGAGAATTATAAATGACGCTCCTGAGATAAGAGAAGTAATGAACATGAGCATCACCCTTGACCACAGAGTGATGGATGGATTAGTAGGCGCACAGTTCTTGCAGTATCTAAAAGATTTACTGGAGGATCCGAATTTGTTATTGTTGTAGTTTGTAAGGCAATACTAGTATTGAAAGGTGGTAAGGTGGTGGCGAGTTTGGGTTTTGCTTACCACCTTAAATAAACGGAGGTGTCAAATGGCAACAGAAATCATTATGCCAAAAGCTGGCATGGATATGGAAGAAGGCACAGTCATTAAATGGCTGAAGCAAGAAGGAGATAAAATCGAAACAGGAGAACCATTACTAGAAATCTTGACAGACAAAGTCAATATGGAAGTAGAAGCAGAAGTATCAGGTACTCTTCTTAAGATTTTAGCTAAAGAAGGAGACGTTTTACCCGTATTTACGGTTATTGGATATATTGGGCAAGAAGGCGAAGTGATCTCTGATGCTACAGCTTCAGGCGCTCCAGCACCAGAAGCAGCCCCAATTAAAAAGATTACTCCTATTAAGGAGGAGACTGTAAAACCACAAATAGGCGAAAACGCTTATGATATTGTGGTATTAGGTGGAGGTCCTGGCGGATACGTAGCAGCCATTCGAGCTTCACAATTAGGTGCAAAAGTTGCCTTGATTGAAAAGACTTCTGTAGGTGGAACTTGCTTAAATGTAGGCTGTATTCCAACAAAGACTATGGTCAAAGGTGCTGAGATTATTCATAATATAAAATCGGCTGAGCGAAAGGGCATTAAAGTAGGAGAGACTCAAGTAGATATGGCTCAAGTTGTTCAAAATAAAAATGGCGTTGTCAAACAACTTGTAGGTGGCGTTACGGGCATTTTAAAATCAAATAATGTAAAGATCTACTCTGGAAAAGGTCATGTAAATAAAAATAAAACAGTAGACATTGTAGATGGAAGTGATAGAGGTCAAGTGATCTCTTTTGAAAAACTAATTATTGCTACAGGTTCTACTCCGCTAGTTCCACCAATTCCAGGATTAGACTTACCTGGTATTATGACGAGCACAGAAATACTAGATATTCAAGAAGTTCCAAAGGAATTAGTCGTAATTGGCGGTGGCGTAATTGGTTGTGAATTTGCAACCATCTTTAGCATATTTGGAAGCAAGGTTACTGTAGTAGAAATGCAAGATCATTTACTTCCAAACTTAGATAAAGAAGTTGCAGAAACAATAAAGAAATCTTTCCAAAAATCTGGCGTAGAAGTTCATACATCTGCAAAAGTAGAAAAAGTAGAAAAGAAAAACGACAAATACAGCGTTCAAGTAAGTGCAAACAAAACCATAGAACTTGAAGCGGATAAAGTCTTAGTGTCTATTGGAAGAAAAACTTGTTTAGATGGCTTAGAAGATTTAGGCTTAGATATAGACAAATTCGTCAAAGTAGATGACTATCTAAGGACATCTGTAGAAGATGTATACGCAATTGGTGACGTCACTGGCAAATTTCAATTAGCACATGTAGCATCTGCACAAGGCATTAAAGCTGCAGAAAACGCCATGGGCGAGTCCCTAAAGATGAACTACAATATCGTTCCATCTTGTATCTTTACGATTCCAGAAATCGGATGTGTAGGGTTAACAGAAGAAGAGGCGAGAAAACAATACGGTGACATTCGAGTAGGGAAATTTCCAATGTCAGCAAGCGGAAAAGCCCTTGCCATGGGCGAAACAGAAGGCTTTGTAAAAATCATTGCCGACAAAAAATACGGTGAAATCCTAGGTGTTCACATTATAGGAGCAAGTGCAACAGAGATCATTGCAGAAGCAGCAGCTGTAATGAAATTAGAAGGCACTTTAGAAGAGCTAGTCAACACCATCCACGCTCATCCAACAATAGCAGAAACCATCATGGAAGCAGCACACTGCGCACTAGGAGAGCCAATACACTTGCCGAAGAGATAGTGATTTATATAAAAAAAGGAGGAAAATCTCCTTTTTTTTGTGCGAAAAATTAGATTAAATTGGACTGTTGGGGAAAATCAGATGGTCAGCAAAAGAGAATTAAAATCAGCACAAACTTGTCAATTCATTATAATAAGTAATAAGATAGAGATGTTTGTCATAGATTATATTAGATACTCTTAACCTAAAAAAGCCCCTATAAAACGTCAGCTTTGACCTCGTTTTATAGGGGCTTTTTATTTACAGATTATTATTAACGGCATTTCCTACTACTATAATTTTATCAGATACTAAGAGTAACAACAAGACTGTATTTTTCACCTAAATTATGCTAAAGTTATTTATAATGTTTGGAAATTGATTTTCTGACAATTTAAAATAAGGAGTAATTCTCACAATGGTAAATGAATCATCAGAGTATCATTTTGAAAAAAATAGATTAAAAGAGACCATAGCTTTAGCAAAAAAGCAAATTCATAATGCAAAAAATAAAAATGAAGAAAACAAATCGGCCATTATTGCTGCAAAAGAGGAGCTACGTGAAAACACATCTCATTCTATTGCCAATCTTTCAAGTAGCGATGGATTTGAAGCCCTTGCTGAATTAAGTCAATACACAAATCCCATTACAGAAAAAGTCATGGACTACGAAAAAATAGAGAAGAAAATTGCAGCTTTAGAAAACTTAATCAAATCTCCTTACTTCGCTCGAATCGATTTTAAATTTGATGACGAAAATGAACTTGAAAAAATCTATATAGGGCGCTCCTCTTTAATAGAAGACGAATCCTATGAAATTTTCGTTTACGACTGGAGATCGCCCATAGCAAGTGTCTTTTACCGCTTTGCATTAGGGAGTGCTTATTACGATGCCCCTAGTGGGCGGATTACAGGAGAGGTAAACTTAAAAAGAGAGTATGAGATTGTAGATGGAGAGTTAAAATATTTCTTCGATGCAGAAGTGCAAATCGTAGATGAATTTTTAAAGAAACTACTATCTCAAAATACTTCTAATCAAATGAAGGCTATCGTGGAGACGATACAAAAGGATCAGGATGTAGTCATAAGAGACATGGAAAACGAATTAATGATGGTTCAAGGGGTAGCTGGAAGCGGCAAGACTTCTGTTGCCCTTCATAGGGTAGCCTACCTTATGTATCAAGGATTGACTAATAAAGTATCTTCTAATAATATTATGATTATTTCCCCAAATTCCTTATTTGAGAAGTATATTTCAAGCGTCCTTCCTGAACTGGGAGAGGAGAATGTAATTTCAGCCGTATTTGAAGAGATGCTTTCTGAGATTTTAGAAAATGACCATATTCAACAAAGGAGCGAATTTTTAGAAAGCATTATCTCTAGCTCAAAATACGGACCACTTATAAAGAGCAGTATGGAGTTTAAAATGTCTCCACTGTTCTTAGAAATAATAAATGCATTTATATCAGATTTACCGAATAGATGGATTGAGTTTGAGGACGTATATTATAAGGATAAGTGCATTGTAAAAAAGGAAGTACTTCGTGACAAAATACTAGGGCGAAAAGACACTCCCCTAGGGATGAAATTAGAGCAGCTAGAGGAGTATATTTTAGAGGTAATATCAGAATTTAAGCGAAAGCCACTTAGCCAATTTGAAGTGATGACCATTCAAAATAATATACAAAAGTTTACGAAACTTAAAATAAAAAATTTATACCGAGAGCTCATTAGCAATAAAGAGTACTTTTATCACATAGCAAAAGATGTTATCTTACCTCATAACATTAAAGAGATCTTGAACTTCACAGGGGAAAACCTTTATGTTCCTTATTTATGCTATGATGATGCAGCTGTTCTTGCCTATCTACATGTAAAAATATATGGCTCCAGGGAGTATATAAACATAAAACAAGTAGTCATAGACGAGGCCCAAGATTATTACCCCCTTCATTACGAGATATTTCATTTGTTGTTTAAGTATTCGAAGTTTACCATATTAGGGGATATCAACCAAACCCTTGAGAAGAGAGAGGACTTATCTTTATATGAGCAGATTCAAAAAATATTAAATAAGAAAAAAGCAACCCTTATTACTATGAATAAGAGCTTCCGCTGCACCAATGAAATTTTAATTTATAGTTCAAAATTCATCGATCATGATTTAAAAATCAAGAGCTTCAACAGAAAAGGGGAGGAGCCAAAGGTATACACATATAGTAAATCATCTTCTTTTAACCAGAAGATTATTTCGGAAGTAGAGTTTTGCTTAAAGGAAGGCTATGAGAGCATCG
Source organism: uncultured Alkalibaculum sp. (assembly GCA_964626295.1). Classification (GTDB taxonomy): domain Bacteria; phylum Bacillota; class Clostridia; order Eubacteriales; family Alkalibacteraceae; genus Alkalibaculum. The sequence continues at coordinate 5,288 of CAZVEI010000032.1, read as the reverse complement.
GCTTAATCTGCAAAACAGCTCAAAACGCCCAACTTTTATTTGAATCGCTAAAAGACAAAACAACTCTTCAGTTAATTAAGAGTGGAGATGTAGTAGATCTAAGGGGTATAAGCATCATACCTGTTTACATGTCAAAAGGCCTTGAGTTTGACGCTGTTTTAATTTGTGACGCCAGCATAGAAAATTATCAAAGTGAAGACGACAAAAAGCTCCTATACATCGCCTGTACAAGGGCACTTCACAGGCTTAATTTGTTTTGCAGAGGAGAGGTTAGTCCTTTATTATAATGGTTTGTATTAAAACCAAACATTGTTTTGTAAATGCGAATCAATTTGTTTGCAAGTATATTATCAAGGGTGAATTTATAAAATATGTAAAGAAAATGTAGGAGCCCAGTGATGGGTTCCTTTATATTTTAAATAAGTGCAAAAAGGGTATACAACAACCATGGGGGTATTTAGATGAATAAAACATGGCATAAATTCTTTGTTTTGGGAGAAAACGAAATCTCTGAAGTAAGAAAAGAGATAAGAAATTCTTGGATTAGAAGTAGAAATAATGGTGTAGATGTTCATCAGCAAACTATTTTAGAAAGTGAAAAATTAGAACAAGAGAAATCTATTAAAAAAATGCATTATCTTATCGATATTGTGCGACCTTATATGGTTGATTTGTTTAATATTATAAAGGAAACTGGCTTTATGATTACATTAATAGATAACAATGGAATAATTTTAGATGCTTATATATCACCAAATATATTGGGTAAAACGAAAATAGACTTGGTTAATCTAAGCGAGAAAAAAGTAGGAACAAATGCTATGGGAACTTGTCTATACTTAGACAAACCAGTTGAAACATGGGGCTGGGAAAATGCCTATGTAGATTTTCATGATTTTACTACCTCTGCCTCACCTATTCATGATATTAATGGAGAACTGATTGGTTGTATTGGAATCACCGGTTATACAGATACTTTTTCGCAACATACCTTAGCTATGGTAATATCAATTAGCTATGCTATTGAAAGTCAATTAAAGCTATCAATAATAAATAATTCAAAGGACTCTTTTGATCATTATTCTAATATCATTCATCAATCTGTATCAGATGCAATTATAGTAACGAATAAACATGGAAACATTGATATTTTAAATAAAGCAACAGAAAGCTTATTTTCTATTTCACAAAAAGATTTAATAGGAAAAAACTTCGATGATATTGTATCTTATACAGATAGTTTCGGGAAATACTTAAAGGGAAATGAGGATTTTTATCAAAAGGATGTTTTATTAAACTTTGGGAATGGCGCTATAAAATGTAAAATTTCTCTCACCCATCTTAAAGCAGAAGGAAAAATAAATGGCAGGATTTATATTATAAAAGCAGTTAAAGATCCTATAATTGATAGGTCTTACCGTGAAGACAAAAGATTATATTCATTTAATGATATTATAGGAGAATCCTCACAAATAAAAGAAGCCATAGAATATGCAAAAATTGCTTCAAAGAGACACTCCAATGTTTTATTGATGGGAGAAAGTGGAACTGGAAAAGAACTTTTTGCTCAAGCCATACACAATTATAGTAGTAGGAGAGATCAACCTTTTGTTGCTTTAAATTGTGGTGCATTACCCTTAAGTTTAGTTGAAAGTGAATTATTTGGTTATGAAGGCGGTGCTTTTACTGGGGCTAAAAAACAAGGGCAACCAGGTAAATTTGAACTTGCAGATGAAGGAACAATATTCCTTGATGAAATTGGAGAGATGCCATTATCCATTCAAGCTTCTTTACTCAGAGTAATACAAGATATGGAGATTACTAGAGTAGGTGGGAATAAAAAGAAAAAAGTGGATGTTATGATAATATCTGCAACGAATAAAAATCTTATCGAAGAAGTACAAAAAAATAACTTTAGATTAGATTTATTTTATAGGCTTAATGTATTTAATATAATAATTAGCCCTTTACGAGAGAGAAAAGAGGACATACTATATCTAGTTGAATACTTTATAGATAAATATAATAAGAAATTTTCATTAAACATTCAAGACATTGACAATGAAGTGTTGGATCTTTTTATGAATTATCATTGGTTAGGCAATGTGAGAGAGCTAGAAAATGTTTTAGAAAGGGCAGTTCAGGTTGCTACTAAAAATTATGTAACCATTAAAGATATCCCAATTTATCTTAGAGAAAATCTAACTAATAAAAAAGACAAATTCGAATTACCTCTTATAGAAAAAAAAGAAAAGGATATTATTGCGAAAATATTGAAAGAGACAAATGGAAATGTAAAAGAAGCTTCTAAAATCTTGGGAATAGGGCGATCTACTCTGTATAGAAAGCTCTCAAGATACTTAATAAATATAGAGGATTATAGAAAATAATAATGGCTTTAATATCTGAAGGCTTATTTAAACGATAATGATACATGCTTCGTGATACATGTATCATTATGGAACATAAAAGTGAATATACAAAAGGGGGAACTCCTTAAGATTTGAGAAAGAGTGGGAAATAAATAGTTGGCATGAAAATTGCTCATTATTTAATTAACAATGATAATTTTAAGGAGTGATTTTTATGAGTAGAATTTTTGAACCTTTGAAAATAGGTAATATGGATTTAAAAAATAGAATTGCCATGGCACCTATGTCATTAGGTTTTGAGTCACAAGATGGAACTATTAATGAAAAGATGTCTAATTACTGGGAAGCAAGGGCAAAAGGAGGGACTGGGCTTATTATTATGGATGTTGTAACAGTCGATCCTAGAGTCCCTTATTTGGGAAATACTACTAATTTAGCTGGACCAGATCAGATTCAATCCTTAAAAAAACTTACTGATAAGGTACACTCTCATGGTGGGAGAATAATCCCTCAAATATCTCACCCTGGGCCAGAATCAATATCAGGATTTTTTGGAGTTTCTCCTATTGGTCCATCAGTCTATCCCAATTCCTTTGGCCACATGGCTAAAGAACTAAGTGTAGAAGAAATAAAAAACATCATAAAACAATATGGACAGACAGCTAAAAATGCTAGAGAAGCAGGTTGTGATGGGGTAGAACTTCATTGTGCTCATGCCTATATGTTGGCAGGATCATTTTTGTCTTCACTACGAAATAAAAGAGCAGACATGTATGGTGGAAGTTTAGATAATAGGGCAAGATTTGTTATGGAAGCTATAAGAAGTATTAAAGAAACCGCTGGCGAAGATTTTCCTATTATTTTAAGAATTTCAGGTGATGAAAAAGTTAAGGGAGGAAATACCTTAGAAGATATGTTATATCTTTTACCAAAGCTTATTGATGCTGGGGTAGATGCCTTTGAAGTATCAGGAGGAACACAATATGAACTCCCATGGAAGATTATCCCTTGCCATGGAGAGGACATGGGAAGCAATATAAAAGAGGCAGCAGCGATTAAAAAGATTTCTACTGTTCCTGTATTTGTAGTTGGAAAAATTCTAGATCCAAGATTTGCAGAACATGTTATTGAAAATGGTTATGCTGATGCCGTAGTAATGGGTAGAGCTTTATTAGCAGATCCTAATTTGCCTAATAAAGCAAAAGAAAGATTATTTGAAGATATTTCTCCATGCGTTGGTTGTGGGTTAGGCTGTATAGGTGAACAGTCAAAACAAAAACCTGGAACATGTATTATTAACCCTGCTGTAGGAAGAGAAAGAGAGTTAGCTTTGCATCCTGCAGAGAAAAAGAAAAAAGTTGTAGTAATAGGGGGAGGACCTTCTGGTTTAGAAGCAGCAAGGGTATCTGCATTAAGGGGACATGAAGTTGTTCTTATAGAGAAGGAAGCTAAATTAGGCGGACAATTAAACTTAGCCTCTATTCCTCCTCATAAGCAGTCCTTAAGTAAGTGGGTAGTATATTTAGCAAGGCAAGTAGAGAAAGCTGGAGTAGATATTAAATTAAATACAAAAGCTGATTCTAAAATGATTGCTGACCTAAAAGCTGATGTTATAATCGTTGCTACTGGCGGAGAAGTTTTGATACCACCTATCAAGGGTATAGAAGAAGAAACGGTCTCTACAGGACATGATATTATTAGCGGAAAAAAATATCATCCCCAAGGGAATATATTAGTAGTAGGTGGTGGTATGGTAGGTTGCGAAGTAGCAGAAAAACTTTTTGAAGATGCTAGAGGAAAAATGAATATTACTATTGTAGAACTTCTTGAAGACATAGCCAGGGATGATATCCCTAATAATAAGCTTCCAATGATGAATCGACTTTTAACATGCGGAGCAGAAATTTTAACGAAGACAAAAGTCAAAGAAATATTAGATTCTAGTGTAATTGTAGAAAGAAATTCAAAGGAAGAAAAGCTAGGCGAATTTGATGGAATAGTGTTAGCATGTGGTACGAAATCTGTAAATGGATTAGTTGATGAAGTAAAAGAACTTGCACCTGAAGTATATGTAATAGGAGATGCTAGTGCACCAAGAAAAGCTGTAGAAGCAGTTGCTGAAGGATATGAAATTGGTAGAAATATATAAATATAAAATGAGAGGAAAAATATAAATGGCATTTGAAAAATTATTTAGTCCAATAAGAATTAGGGGAATGGAACTAAGAAATAGAATTGTTTTTCCTGCAATGGGAACAAAAATGGCTACAGAAGATCGTTTTGTTACACAAAAACTTATAAATTATCATGTGGCTAGAGCAGAAGGTGGTAATGGTTTAAATATGGTAGAGGTAGCTTCTGTGCATACTCCTTCTGCTCCAAAAAAATTTATTTCTATTAGTGAAGATAAATATATTCCTGGCCTAAAAAAGCTGGTTGATGGAATACATGAGGGAGGGGCAAAGGCGGGAATTCAGCTATGGCAAGGTGGATTAGCAGTAGCAAGTGACCCTGAAGCAATGATTGTTCTTCCTAATGATTTCCCTATTCAAGGAACAGAACATATCATACCAGCCGCAACAAAGGAGACGATTAAAGAAATCGTAGAAACCTTTGGTAAAGCTGCTAAAAGAGCTGTTGAGGCTGGATTTGATTGTATTGAATTTCATGCAGCTCATAATTATACTCCTCATTCTTTCTTAAGTCCTGCATTAAATCATAGAACGGATGAATATGGAGGTTCCTTTGAAAATAGAGCTCGTTATCTTTTGGAGTGCATAGAGGCCATTAGAAGCAATATACCAGAAGATATGCCTTTATTTATGAGAATAGATGCACATGATGATTATTTAGAGAATGGTTTAATTATTGAGGATGTAATTCGATTTTGCAAATTAGCCCAAAAAGCTGGGGTAG
>CAZVEI010000031.1:3018-12118 GCA_964626295.1 uncultured Alkalibaculum sp. | reverse complement strand
ATTATCTATGATAGAGTCGTCGTCATAGATTTCTTCATAATCGTCTGAGTCAAACTCTTCGTCTTCATATTCGTCATAGTCGTCTTCCCCACCGTAGTCTTCATAGTAGTCGTCTGCGTCACCACCATTATCTTCTACTTCATAAATATCTTCTCGACTGCCAAGATAATAGGGTGAATTAATGTCGTCACCACAATCTCCACAAGGACCGTCTTCTTCCTGACCAATAAGAATGTTATTAACTATATCACTTACATCCGTTCCAATCATAGATCCGCCCCAACCGTTAGATAACGCAGATCTTACTGCTAATTCATAAATGCTTTCCATATCACTTGCACAACCGATATGAGTAGAGTGCATTATAGAAACAACTTCTCTATCGATCGCTCTTGGTTCAATATTCAAGTCTGCCCATATTTTTTGTCTTTGTTCTGGTGCACGTTTGATAAATCTTTGTGTGCCAAATGGCTTTCCAAATTCCATGAGAGCGATTTCTGCAACTTCATGAGCGATGTCATAAATATCTCTGCCTTCTGTCTCTACTTCGTATTCTTTTGCAAGATTTAATAATTTTTGTTCATCTTTTATTTGATAGTCACCATCTGGAGCAGTCATATGTAATGTGTGAATAAGACTTCTTGCATGATCTGAATGGGCAGATGTTCCAGCAGCTACCATTCTTGCGTAGTTTCTTGCTACGATTGTATCCGCAGAAGCACCACAAAGACCTCTTTGTGCGCCCTTACCTGCAACTGGACTTAGTCTACATGGACCCATGTGACAAATTTTACAACAGATACCCTTTTCACCGAAACCACAACGTGCTTTCATTGCAATTTCCCTGTCCCAAATTGTTTCAGCGCCATCTTGTTTTGCTTTTTCGATTAATGGACCAGCGGTTTTGTCAAATTTTAGAGCTTCATGACTCATTTTGTAATCCTCCTTTTAATAACATGACCTTAAGATACTCAAATAACCTGTATATACAACTTTACAATATCAGTTTATATCTTAGATATGTATTTGTCAATATAAAAATCAAATATTCGTGATTTTTTTGTTAATTTGTTATCACTAATGTAAAACGATTACTTTTTTCATAATACAAAAGGTAAATTTTATCAATCTTACTATTATTTCATAGAAAAATAAGTTCTCTTAAAGTCAAATTTATTTCTTTAATCATTATATACCTTTTTACTTACAATTAAAAGACTTGATATGCAAAGTTTTATTTCATTTTTCTTTTTTACACATGTTATTTAATATCTTCCTATATACTTTATCAGAAATTTATTAATTTATCAAATAATCTAACATCTCAAGTTGTATCTTTATGTTTTGAAAAAACAACTTAAAATATCACTAATGTCATTACCTTTTCTCAAAAGACCTAAGATACGTTATTTTTATAACAACTGTAATCGTATACCTGTTTTTTTGTATACAACTAATTTATTGTCATTTTGTTAAATTTTCTTAAACTGTTAAGGTCTACAAGTGAGTTCTAAGTTCTATGTAAAATCTTTTGGTCACTAATGGTGACCATTCGGTTAAATATCTGGATTGAACAAAAACTATCCTTCAATAAAAAAGAACACCAATCATTAGAGAGTAACAATATTCGACTTTTTTCAAGTCTCTTTAAATATTATTACCTATTTAATACTTGGTGTTCACTAATTACTATAATTTACTTTACGTATTTGATGTTAATTGCTAGAGATGATGTTTTTACTTAGAACTAAAAGCTAAAGGGCCAATTTCTATCGTCTTCATTTTCTTCATCGTCATTATCAACATTTGTATCTAGAGAATCTGCTTCTTCGCCTAGTTCATCTTGACTTTCCCCTTGTGGATTTTCTATTCCCTTACCTGATTCTCCAGTAATAGGATTAAAGAAATCCTCTAATTTATCCCAAATATGATCTAAATCACAAGTCTCTGTGGGCCCTTGCCCTGCTAGGTAATACCTAGTCTCTTTATTCTGTGCTGGGCAGCGACCTTCTACAAATACTTTACCGCTCTCTTTATCAATTTCTACTGGGTAAACTCTTTTCTCCTTAAAAAAGTCAACTTGATCTACTGGAACGACAATTGAGATTACCTGCCCAATCGAAATGCTTTGCCCCTGAGTATAATTAGCTTCTGGTGACAAGATAAAAATCGATGTAGTATCGTCATGGGCGACAACAGACTTTAAACTATTTTTATCGATTAAACTTTCCCCAATTAATTTATTCATATAGTTCCCATAAATTTGTACAGATTTTCCACTGTTTTCAGGCAAAGATTTATTGTCTAAATTTCCTATCCACACAGATGTTGTTGCATTTCCTGTAAAACCTACAAACCATAAATCTCTATTATCGCTGCTTGTTCCTGTCTTTCCGCCAGTTACATAAGAGGACCTAGCTCCTGTCCCTGTACCTCGTCCAACAACATCTACGAGAATATCTTTCATCTCATTTGCTGTTTCGGGTTTCATCACTTGCCAATGATCCTCATCATCCTCTTGTCTTTGATAGATTACTTTTTTATTGCTATCGGTGATGGATTCTATGAAGTACGCTTCATTAAGTACTCCTTCATTGGAAAAAGCACTAAAAGCTTGGGTCATTTCTAATGGTGATATTCCGTAAGTCAATCCTCCTGTGGCTACTGATGGGTTACCATAATCTTTTTCATCGATGGTTGTAATGCCAAAAGTTTTAATGTACTCTAATGTATTATCGATACCAAGAGAGTTTAGGGTCTTATAGGATGGTATATTCCTAGAATCTATAATAGCTTCTCTTGCTGTAAGATAACCTACAAATTTTCCATCTACATTACTAGGCGGAGGATCTACAAAGGTAATGGGCTCGTCTTTTATAAGGGAATTTGGCGTCAATACACCATCTTCAAAAGCCTTTGCATAGATTAATGGTTTAATAGCCGAAGCCGGCTGACGTGGTTTACTAGCCATATCATATTCTGTACCATCACCTCCGTAATAAGCCCGTACTGCTCCATTTGTGCTGTCTACAGTGACTAAAGCACCTGTCGCAACTTCGTGAAGACCACTTGAGCGAAGGCCTTCATTGACGGATTCTACCCCTAAATTTTGTATTTTACTGTTAATGGTCGTGGCAAAAATCAAACCATCATTTTGTATGCTATTTTTCGCGTCTTCTCTTGTAATCTCTTCATCTGGATATTTTTCTTGTAAGATCTCTACATACTCTAGAACTACCCGATTGATAAAGTCACTGTATTCACCCTCTACTTTTTTTTCATCCTTTATCTCTTCCGTGACAATCTTAATATCTTCTTCCTTTGCTGTATTTGCTTCTTCTTGCGTAATGTATTCTCCTGAGACCATTCTCCTTAGGACGATTTCTTGTCTCTTCTTTGCTAGCTCAAAGTGCTCATTTGGTGCATAAGCGCTTGGGGCTTGAGGAAGTCCTGCTAGCATGGCGCATTCTGCCAAACTCAAATCTTTTACGTCTTTATCAAAATATTTAATACTAGCTTCTTGGACACCATATGTCCCGGAACCCAAGTATATCTCATTTAAATACATCCCTAAAACTTGATCTTTACTGTATCTTTTTTCCAATTGCCTTGCTACTAGCACTTCATTGATTTTTCTCATGACAGTTTGTTCTGTCGTAATTTCTTCAAATAGATTTCTGGCTAATTGCTGTGTAATGGTGCTCGCACCTTCCTCTATTTCACCTTCCTTTACATTGGTAAAAAGAGCTCTAAATATTCCTATTAGGTCATAACCTTTGTGTTCATAAAATCGAGAATCTTCTACTGCAACAATTCCATCTTTAAGGTCCTGTGGAATGTCCTGTAATTTCACATAGGTCCTATTTTCATTATAGGCTTCACCTATAAGTTTGCCATCTGATGATATGTATTGAGTTTTCTGATTGGGTTTATACTCATAATTTTTTACATCAACAGGAGAATAGCTACAGCCAAAGGCGACGAAGATTGTTACTACTATTATTAAAATAACTAAGATTAATTTTTTCATTGATATATGCACCTCTCTCTATAGGTGGTCAGGAAAACCACACAAGCCACTATTAGTGCCTAATGGAAAGAAATAGAGCTCCATTTTAAAATAGGAACTATTTAAAAACATATACTCTTCTCTTACATAAATACCACCGAAGGTGGTTAATGCTTTTGCTGACCACCTTAAAGCTGACTACCTGACCACCTTTTTTCTCACAATTTCTCACTTACAACCAAATCCTTCATATCTTTCGGTAACTCAGCTTCAAACGTCATCATTTGCCTCGTCCTTGGATGGACAAATTTTATGCTTTTAGCGTGCAGGGCTTGTCTTTGGATGAATTCCATAGATTGTGGATTATACAGATTATCGCCAATTATGGAATGACCTATACCCTTTAGGTGGACTCGAATTTGTAACTGTATTAGCGTATGCTTCTTAAACCTCTTTACAAGCTCGTAATGGGTAATAGCCCTTTGACCCTCTTCCATAATCACTCTTTCAATAGAATCCTCATAAGGTCTTCCAATTGGTAGGTCGATTGTGTCCTTTTCAGCTTCAACAATACCTTCTACAATGGCCCAATATATTTTTTCCACTTTATTTTCTTTCATTTCATCTTGAATAAACTGATGGGAAAATTTATTTTTTGCGATCACAATAATCCCTGAAGTGTCTCGGTCTAGTCGATTGACAAATCGAATCTTAGCTTGTACACCGATATCTTGCCAATGGTAAGCAATGGCATTTGCCAAGTTTCCCCTAGGGTGACCTAATGTAGCATGAGTTACAAAGCCTGGTTCTTTATTTAAAATGAGTATATCCTCATCCTCATGAACAATGGCTATAGGAATATTTTCTGGCTCTGCATCGAGATTTTCCTTGCCTAAATAGACTGTAAGTTCATCGCCTTTTGTCACTAAATAAGATAAAGTAACCTTTTGTCCATCAACTAAGATTTCCCCTTCTCTTTTGATCTTGCGGACTAATCTAGAAGAATAACTACAGTATTCAACAAGGTAATCCCTAGCTCTCATGTTTATGGGCACATCCACTTTATATACATAAGTATAATAATTTTCGCTATATTTTGACATAATTCCTCCTTGCTTATATAAATTATACACAAAAGAAGAAAAAAAGAAAAGATTAGCCTCTAGCAAAAAATAAAAAAAGCACCCTAAGGTGCTTAAGTGCGAGACCCAAAATGCCGTCCTCTAAATTTTGACGCCTAGACTAGTCTAGGTGGGTGTCCGGCCCTATGCCTCTGTCTTCCCCTCGAGGGGGCTTGACATTATCATAAGAACAAAAACTCCCGGTGAAAAATTGTAGGTTCAAAATATTAGAGTGTGTCGTGCATTTCAGGAACTCATTGTTTCTACACTGTTATTATACATCAAAATACAAAAAATATGAATAGCAAATCTTAACATTTTCATAATAATTTGATTTTATAAAATTTCCTCTCCCAATTTTCCAATCTTTTCGCTCTGAAAATACATATTTATCAACAAATATCTAAAAATAAAAGAGACTATTTTTACCTAGAGCGTACACTGGACACGTTTACTTTAGATTTTTTTTAAAAAACAATCCAAGTATTGATAAAATAAGCTTGTAATGAATTCATTTAAAGTATACACTATATAAGGTTAATCTAAAAAAAGGAGCACGTTAATGAAGTCTAATAAAATAATAAATATTGCTGTAATTGCCCATGTTGATGCTGGAAAATCTACTTTAGTAGATGCTTTTTTATCCTCTAGCGGTGTTTTTAGAGATAATGAAGACGTAGTAGATTGTGTTATGGATAGCAACGACTTAGAGAGAGAAAGAGGCATTACAATTTATTCGAAAAACTGTTCTGTTATGCACAATGACATTAAAATAAACATAGTAGATACTCCTGGTCATGCAGATTTCTCTTCAGAAGTTGAACGAATTATCAAAACAGTAGATACTGTTATTCTTCTTGTAGATTCAAGTGAAGGTCCTATGCCTCAAACTCGTTTTGTATTGAATAAATCCCTTGAAATGGGCTTAAAACCGATACTCTTAATCAATAAAATAGATAAACAAGACCAACGTGCAGAAGAAGTAGTAGATATGGTGTTTGATTTGTTTGTAGACTTAAATGCAAATGACGAACAATTAAACTTCCCTATACTATACGGCATTGCAAAACAAGGAATTGTAAAAAGAGAAATGGACGATGAACCAAATGGTCTCATTCCTTTGTTTGATACAATATTAGAGCATGTAAATATCTACCCCGATTTGACAGAGGAAAATCTTCAGTTACAAATTTCTTCCCTTGCTTATGACGATTACTTAGGAAGATTAGGAATTGGTCGAGTATATAAGGGTACTATTAAAGAAGGACAAACCGTAGATATTGCTAAAATTGATGGTACTATTGGGAGAGGTAAAGTAGGTCAAGTATTTGTATATAAGGGTATGAGCAGAACTTCCGTAAAGGAAGCGGAGTGTGGCGATATCATAGTAATATCCGGTATCCCTGATATTACTATTGGTGAAACCATTGGTGAAATAGACAAGGTAGAAGCTATGGAAATGATCCACATTGATGAACCTACCTTATCCATGAACTTTCTAGTTAATTCCTCTCCATTCGCTGGACAAAGTGGAAAATATGTAACTACAAGGCATTTAAAGGCCAGATTAGAAAAAGAGCTAGAAGTCAATGTGGGACTAGAGGTTGAGCAAATCGAAGGAACAGACGGGTACAAGGTTTCTGGACGTGGCGAGCTTCATTTATCTATTTTAATGGAAAACATGAGAAGAGAAAGCTATGAACTAAGCGTTTCTAAACCTGAAGTCATCATGAGAAGAGAAAACGGCAAGTTGCTAGAGCCTATTGAAAAGGTAATTATCTCAGTTCCCCAACAATATTCTGGTACCATTATTTCAAAACTGAATGTTCGAAAAGGCGTAATGGAATCTATGTCAGGTGAAGGAGAATACGTAGATATTGAGTACTTCGTTCCTACTAGAGGTCTTCTTGGTTACGCTAGTGAGTTCATCAATGATACTCGAGGTGAAGGTACCTTAGTAAGAAGATTTGAAAAATTCGAAGAGCACAAAGGCGAAATCCCACAACGTACAAATGGCGTTCTCATCTCTCAAGTTGGAGGAGAAGCAATGGGCTTTGCCTTAAACAATCTAGCTGAAAGATCAGAATTGTTCATTGAACCAGGTACTAAAGTATACGAAGGTATGGTGATCGGTTTAAACTCTAGAAACGACGACATGACCGTAAACCCAACGAAAGCAAAAAAACAGACAAATGTCCGTGCATCTGGTTCAGATGACGCAATTAAACTACCACCTGCAAAAATTATGAGCCTAGAAGAAGCACTCGTTTTTATCAACGATGACGAACTAGTAGAAATCACGCCAGACGCCATTCGCATTAGAAAAAAATTGTTGACAGAATTAGAGCGTAAGAGATATAGAAATCATTCACAAAGAGCATAAGAAAGCCAACAGTCACCAGTGCGGCGCTCTGTGGGTCAAAAGATCCTTCGCTTCGCTCTAAGCTGACATCTAGGGACAATAAGCTATAACCACCAGCTTTATGCTACCTTTGGTAGCATAAAGAAAGATGCACCTTCGTATCATAATCTGATATGGAGGTGCATCTTTTTATTTAACCAGAGGGTTCCAGTTTTTGATCTGCAGAACCTAGCCTAGAGTACCATTAGCTGATTACTGGTTGCTATCTGCTGCCTGCTGCTTTTAAAGGTATTCTGCTATCGTATCATAGGTAATCTCCTCGTTTTCCATTAAAGCTTTTAAGGCTGTAATATACGCTTTTACAGTGTCGAAGCTGGTAAAACACGGTACGTTTACTATTTGGCAATAGGATCGAATTTGGAATCCTGTTCTGTCCGGGTCTTTTCCTATTGTTGGCGTGTTGACAACTGCACAGATTTCTCCGTTCTTAATTTGCTCTTTGATTTCTTTTATTTGAGATTTATGGACAGGCTCACATTCTAAGTTATTGTCTTTAAAATACTCATACGTGTGGTCTGTAGCTACAATCTCATAACCTAAAGCTTTAAACCCTTTTGCGTATTCTAGACTTTCTACTAGATCTCTTTCATTGATTGTAAAGAGAACCTTTCCTTTTAAATCAAATTTATATCCAGCTCCTATAAAAGCCTTTAATAGGGCTAATTCGTACTTTTGATCTACGCCTAAGACTTCACCAGTTGATTTCATTTCAGGTGTTAAAGCTGGATCTACATTTAATAGTTTTTGGAATGAAAATACTGGGGCTTTAACAGCAATTAATTTGCCCTGTCCCTTTAAGCCTGTTCCATAGGACAGATCCTTTAATTTATCTCCTAATATAACGTACATAGCCACATCAATCAGTGGTATCCCTGTAACCTTACTCATAATAGGAACTGTTCTAGACGCTCTAGGATTTACCTCGATAATATATACTTCTTCACCTTGAACGGCAAATTGTATATTGACTAAGCCCACTACATCTAAAGCTTTTGATATTTGTTCTGTATAAGCTACAATTTTATCTACTACTTTAGAACTCATGTCTTGTGGTGGATATACGCTAAAACTATCTCCTGAATGAACCCCTGTTCTTTCAATATGCTCCATAATACCAGGAATCAGTACGTCTTCTCCATCGCTAATAGCATCTACTTCTACTTCTTTTCCTAGTAGATATTTGTCAATGAGAATTGGATGCTCTGTTGAAATCCGAGCAGCTTCTTTTAGGTACTTTACTAATTCAGACTCATCGTATACTACTTGCATTGCCCTTCCGCCAATAACATAAGAAGGTCTAACGAGAACAGGATAGCCAATTTCCTTAGCTGCATTAATTCCTGCATCTCTACTTGTAACAGCAGTTCCCTTTGGTCTTGGAATGTTTAACTCTTGAAGTAATCGATCAAAACGGTCTCTATCTTCTGCTACATCGATAGCATTTACTGAAGTACCCAAAATTTGGACACCACAATTCATAAGCTTCTCAGCTAAATTCAGTGAAGTTTGACCACCAAATTGGACGATAACTCCTTTAGGCATTTCTGT
>CAZVEI010000031.1:0-3008 GCA_964626295.1 uncultured Alkalibaculum sp. | reverse complement strand
CAATGGTTCAAAGTACAGTTTATCTGCTGTATCAAAGTCTGTACTTACTGTTTCTGGATTGTTATTTATGATGATGGATTCATATCCACATTTTTGTATGGCCCATGCGGCATGAACAGAGCAATAATCAAATTCAATTCCTTGACCTATTCGGATAGGACCTGAGCCGATGACGATAATTTTTTCTTTTTTACTGATTACATTTTCATTTTCCTCTTCGTAAGTAGAGTAATAATAAGGGGTCGAAGATTCAAACTCTCCTGCACAAGTGTCGACCATTTTATATACTGGATATAAGTGATGTGCCCTTCGAATGGCATCGATGACTTTATGGCTTTCTCCAGATAAAATCTCAATTTCCTTATCCGTAAACCCCAATTTTTCAGCCTTGTAAAGCACATCGTAATCTAGAGGATTGTTCATCATCTCTTTTTCTACCTTGACAATGTTTTCAAATTTATAAAGAAACCATTTATCAATTTTTGTAATATTGTGGATGAGATCAATAGACATTTCTCTTCTTAAAACTTCAAAGATAGTAAATATTCGATTATCATCGAGCTTGTAGAGCAATTGTTCTAGTTCGACTTTAGATAATTTTTCTAATTTTTCTTTTCTCATAGAGATTATATTGCCTTCTAAAGAGATCACAGCCTTTAGAAAAGAACTCTCGAAATTTCGGTCAATGGCCATAACCTCTCCCGTGGCTTTCATCTGAGTTCCTAATGTTCTATTTGCATAGGAAAATTTATCAAAGGGCCATTTTGGAATCTTAGTTACGATATAGTCTATGGTAGGCTCAAAGGCAGCTTTTGTGTTCTTTGTAACTGCATTTTCAATTTCATGAAGATGAAATCCAATAGCGATCTTTGCTGTGATTTTAGCTATAGGGTATCCTACTGCTTTTGAAGCAAGGGCAGAGGAGCGACTAACCCTAGGGTTTACCTCGATGACGATGTATTCATTGCTTTTTGGATCTAAAGCAAATTGAATATTACATCCTCCTTCGATTTTTAATGCTCGAATAATTTTAATCGCAGAATTTCTAAGCATACTTAATTCCTTATCTGTAAGGGTTTGACAGGGGGCTACGACGATGCTGTCTCCAGTATGAATTCCTACTGGATCGATGTTTTCCATATTACATATAATAATACAGGTATCATTGCTATCTCGCATTACTTCGTACTCTATTTCTTTCCAACCAGCTACACTTTGTTCAATTAACACTTGATCAATTGGACTAAACATAATCCCTTTATGGACAATGTCTCGTAGCTCTTCTTCGTTTTCTGCAATACCTCCACCAGTTCCACCAAGGGTGTAAGCAGGGCGTATAATCAGAGGGAAGCCGCATTCTTTTGAAAAAAACACTCCATCTTCTATAGTAGATACGATAGCACTTTTAGGAATAGGCTCTTTAATCTCTTCCATAAGTTCTTTAAAGCTTTCCCTATTCTCTGCCTTTTTGATGGCATTAAGAGTAGTTCCTAAAAGCTCTACATTATATTTTTCAAGTACTCCAGCTTTATCTAGTTCCATAGCCATGTTTAATCCCGTTTGCCCACCAATAGTTGCTATTAGCCCATCTGGTCTTTCTTTGTTGATGATGTAGGTAATGGCTTCTAAGCTAATGGGTTCAATGTAAACTTTATCTGCAATATTTTCGTCCGTCATAATGGTAGCTGGATTGCTATTGACTAGAACGACCTCTATTCCTTCTTCACGGAGAGATTTACAAGCCTGAGTTCCTGCATAATCAAATTCTGCAGCCTGACCTATAATGATTGGTCCTGAACCAATTACTAATACTTTTTTTATATCACCTCTTTTTGGCATTGTCTTTACCTACTTTCATGCTATCAATCCATTCATCCAGTACAGTCTCTTCACTTTGGTTTCCCGAATCGCTTTCGCAGTAAAATTGTACTGCTTTAATTCCATATTGAGGATATTCAAATCCCTCTAAAGAATTGTCATTTATATTGACATGTGTCACTACCCCATAGAAGGGAAGAGTCTTTTCATCTATTGCATAACCATGATTTTGGGAGGAAATAATAATTTTTCCAATCTTTTTATTGTATACTGGGTGATTCGCCCCCCTGTGACCAAATTTCATTTTATAAGTGTCTGCCCCTAGTGCTAAAGCTATAATGAGTTGACCTAAGCCAATTCCCCACATGGGCACAATCCCCATAAGATCTTTTGCTAGGCAAATAGCTTCCTCACAGTTTTTAGGGTCTCCAGGTCCACTTGAAAACAATAAAACATTTACTTGGTCTTTTATTATCTCTTCTTTTGTCACATTATAGGGGTAAAGAATAGTGTGACAGTTTCTTTTCTTTAAGGCTCCAACGGTTTCCCCTTTTACGCCTAAATCGACGACTCCAACTTTAAGACCATTTCCCATATAAGTAGTTTTTTCCCTTACAGACACTGCTTTTACCATATCTTTTGGAAATTCATAGTCATTGATGATCTCTTGAAAATTTTCTCTCTCTTCACTTGTTATTAAGCACTTCATGGTTCCTGCATTTCGAATTTTCTTCATAAGCATTCGAGTGTCTACATCGCTTACACCAGGGATATTATTCTCTTTTAAATATTCATCTAATGACATCTCACTTAAGTAATGATTTGGAGTCTCGCAGTACTCTCTTGCGATTAATGCTTTTACATGAATTTTAGAGGGCACCTCAGATGAGCTAATACCATAATTTCCTATGATTGGATAAGCCATAATCACAACTTGATCCTGACAAGAAGGATCTCTTAAAACCTCTTGATATCCAGTCATATTGGTGTTAAAAACCAGTTCTCCTATAACCGTTTTGGGTGAACCAAAGGATTTTCCGACTAATTTTGTCCCATCTTCTAAATAGATGTATCCTTTCATTCTAGCTCCCCCAGCACCCTTTTTAATACTGCCATCCCCTCGTCGATTTGCTCTGTTGTAATAATAAGTGGTGGTACGAAGCGAATTACATTTGTTCCTGACGATACTA
>CAZVEI010000030.1:11069-12121 GCA_964626295.1 uncultured Alkalibaculum sp. | reverse complement strand
TATCGTCAATCGAGTCTCTGGAGTAGAGCACTATAAATTGATTAAAGAGATTATAGAAGTTGGTACAAATACAAAGTGCATTGGTTACATGAAAAAGAATGGTGATATCTCTCTAAGTAGTAGGCATTTAGGATTGATACCAGCTGAAGAGTTGGGCTATTTAAATGAAAATATAGATAAACTTGTAGATATGATTGAAGAAAGCATAGATCTAGATGCTTTACTAGAAATTGCACAGGGTGCTCCACTGACAGAGTACGATAGTAGCTTTTACGATGATTTTATAAAAGATTACTCTTCCCTTTACCGTGGAAAGCGAATCGGCCTTGCAAGAGACAAAGCCTTTTCCTTTTACTATGAGGCAAATTTAGATTTACTACATAATCTTGGAGCCCAAATCGTAGAATTTAGCCCATTAGAAGATAAAAAACTTCCAGAAAAACTAGATTCTCTATACATAGGAGGCGGATTCCCAGAAGTATTTGGAGAGGTCCTTGCCCAAAATAGTAGTTTTAAAAACAGTTTGAAAGACTATTTAGAATCAGGTGGTAAATGCTACGCAGAGTGTGGAGGTTTTATGTATTTATCCCAATCCATTACCAATCTAGACGGCACAAAAAATGAAATGGTAGGGTATTTGCCTATAGAATGTGAAATGACGAAAAGACTTCAGCGCTTTGGCTATATTGAAATGGAAGTAGGAATACAGGGGCAAGAATACACTACAAGAGCTCACGAATTTCATCATTCTAAAATCAAGGAACAAGAGCTCACTCATAAGTACAGTATAAAAAAATATCGTGATGCAAAAATGATAAGACAGTGGGAATGTGGTTTAGAAAAGAAGAATACTATTGCAGGGTACCCTCATTTGTATTTCTTGAGTAATTTAGAGCTTATGATAAAATTGCTCTAGTCATCCAAGTCTGTTACTTGTAGGTTGTGTGTTAGAATCAGAATTTAATCAAGGGGCAAAGTCCTACTTTGCCCCTTGAAAAATCACCTTAGGTGACTTAATTGCGTTTACATAGAAATTATTATTTTAATCAAAG
>CAZVEI010000030.1:5013-11059 GCA_964626295.1 uncultured Alkalibaculum sp. | reverse complement strand
AAAGGGGAATGACATATGACAAAGTACGTTCACGGAGGAAATGTGTGGAGAGATGGAAATCCTGAGAAATGGGTTGATTTTTCTGCAAATTTAAACCCTCTAGGTCCACCACAAGTCATGATTGACAAGATTAAAGAGAATCTAGACAATATCGTCTATTATCCAGAAGCAGATATGAATACGCCAACAGCAAATATTGCAAAATATTTAGATATGTCACCACAGCAAGTACTGCCTACAAATGGTGGTATCGGCGCCTTAGCCCTTATTGCAGAAGCTTTTAGGCCTAAAAAGGCAGTTATCCTTCAACCTGGATTTGTAGAATACATAAGATTGGCAAATAATGTTGGCGCGGAGTGCATTCACCTTCCACTGATTAAAGAGGGAAGGGTATATTATCCAGAAAAAGAGATTATAGAGATTCTAGATGAAAACACAATGGTCTTTATCTGCAATCCCTCAAACCCTATAGGCTCTACTATGCCTCGTGAAATTATGGTAGAGGTTCTAAAAAGTGCCGAAAAATGTGGGGCAAAAGTAGTAGTAGATGAAGCCTTTATCGAATTTGCACAAAAGGAAAGCGTCAAACACTTAGTAGATGAGTACTCGTCACTAATTATTGCAGGCTCTCTTACAAAAATTTTTGCTATACCAGGCATACGATTGGGCTATATTTGTGCAAATGAAAATACCATTAGTTTTTTAAAGGAAAGACAAACCCCTTGGAGCTTATCTTCGTTTGCTAGTGATGTAACTAGCGTCTTAGAAGATACAAAAGATTATGTAGACGAGACATTAAGGCGTAATGAAGTTCAAAGGGAATACTTAAGAAAAGAACTTGAAAATATGGGTATTACCGTATTTCCATCAAAGGCAAATTTCTTGCTTCTAGATTTACGAAAGAAGGGTATTACAGTAGAGCAACTTCAGGACAAATTATTACAAGATCACATACTAATTCGAAACTGCTCTACCTACATTTATTTAGATGAATACTATACGAGAATTGCTGTAAAAAGCAAAGAATCTAATGAATACTTGATTCAGTGTCTAAAAAAATATTTAGGGGAGTAATACTATGGAATTATATTATATTGCCATTGCATTTGTTATAGATTTGATTGTAGGGGACCCCTGTTTTCTACCTCATCCCATTGTGTTAATAGGGAAGTTTATCTCTTTTATGGAAAAGCAATTAAGGAAAGTGGCATGTAGTCCAAAGGCGTTAAAAAGAGCAGGAGTAGTACTACTTATAACTACAGTGATCTTTTCTGCATCCATTGTCTTAGTGCCCCTATTTATTTTAAAGCAAATAGGTAAGCCCCTTTATATAGCAGCGTATATATACTTTTCTTATGCTATTCTCTCTACAAAATGCTTGAAAGATGAAGCTGTAAAGGTTAAGAAGGCCTTAGAAAAGAGTTTAGAAGACGGTAGAAGGCAAGTCGGCTATATTGTAGGAAGGGATACTACAGAGCTAAGTGAAGATGAAGTCATCAAGGCAACCGTTGAAACCGTAGCAGAAAATACTACAGACGGAATTATCGCCCCTCTTCTCTTTTTATTTATAGGAGGACCAGCCCTAGCTATGGCCTATAAGGGAGTAAATACCTTAGACTCTATGGTAGGCTATAAAAACGAGAGGTATATTGACTTTGGTAGTGCTTCAGCTATAACAGATGATATTTTAAACTTTATTCCTGCAAGGGTATCTGGCTTTGTCATGGTAGCAGCTTCTATGATTGCCCAATTTGATTTTAAAAAGTCACTAGAAATTTTACTAAGGGACCACGACAAACACAATAGCCCAAATTCTGCATGGACAGAAGCAGCAGCAGCGGGAGCCCTAAACATACAACTAGGCGGCACCCACACCTATTATGGTAAAGAAGTCTACAAACCTACAATCGGAGATTACACGAAAGAAATAGAGGTAGTAGACATTGATCACATGAATAAATTGATGTTGGTAACTTGTTGCTTGTTTATGGTGTTGGGTTTGGCAGTTGGCTTTGTGATTAGCTCGTTAGTTGGTTAGGGAAAGTTGAAAAAGGGCCCAAGCTAGCTGCTCAAGTCATCCTGAGCGCTAGCCAAGGATCTTACACTATCTCGCCGAAAGGCGAGCTTAATTTCGGCTTTCCGCATTCAACTAAAAAGAACCACCCAATTAAATTACAGATTTCCTTCAAAAAACCCAATAACCTCTTCCATCATATTTGTAGTAACATAGTGATTTAATCTAGGATATTCCACATACTTTAAATGCGATGTAGCATTATTCTTACTCATCTTTTCATAAAAAACGCTCTGCCCCTGAATAGGCACTACTTCATCTGCTTCACCGTGTAAAATTAACATAGGTCTATTTCTCAACTGTTCAATTCTATTATAAGGATCTAATGTGTCTATTTTCTCTTGATCACTAGGCTCAATAGGAGATTCTTTAATGTGAAAGAGTTCAGCAAATTGCTCATTGGTATAATTCCAAGTGCAAGAACCGTTTAAAACAGCTAGAGCTTTGATTCTTTCATTGCTTGAAAAGATTCCAGAAGCCGTATACCCTCCCATAGAATGACCTACTACGCCGATTCTATTAGGGTCTGCTTGATATTTTTCTATAGCAACTTCAATAAGAGCTTGTGATTCTTCGATATTATTCAAAATAATCTTCCAAAAGTATTTACCCATATTTCTTACATTGTCATGGTCTATAGGATTTCTCTCTCCATGGTAGATAGAGTCCGGCAAAATTACCTGAAATCCAAAGCTAGCTAAGCAAAAACCTCTAAACTTCTGTGATTCCTTATTCGAACCCCAACCGTGATAAAAGATAATAGTAGGAAGTAGGTCCTCTCCATCCTTTTCCCTTGGTCCATATAAAATAGCAGGAATAGAACCTAATTGAATTTTCTCTTCTTTTATAAATGCATTTTCCATTTCATTTCCTCCTCGTAATGAATCTCTATTTATATACTTAAAACGAATAATTCTCTCCTCAACACAATAATTATACAATGGCATAAATAATATGGAAGAATAATTGACAAAATTGACCGTATGTACATTATAAACGTAATTAAAAAATGCAACAATAGAGAATATGTTTTTAAATAAGCATAAGTGGGTATGAATACCTTATAAAATTTGGAGGGTTGATATGAATATTAAAGAATTAATCGAGCATTCGAAATCTACTAGAGATTTTAAGGAAAAGAGAGTACCTGAGCATTTAATTGACGAGATAAAAAACTTTGCAATAGAAGCAAAACCTTTATTTGCAGAGCAAAAAATTCACATGATTTACTTAGAAGATGGCCACAAGGTTAATGAAACGTTAGACGGTATTGCAGGATTTCATGGCATTATGATTAAAGCGCCTCAGTATTTTTTGTTTGTAAGTGATAATCAAGAGCATGATCAAATTAATGTGGGATATTACGTTCAAAATATTGTACTAAAGATTCAGGATTTAGGGTTGGATTCTTGTTGGCTTGCTTTGCCTGTAGATGGTCAAATCGTCAAAGAAGCGCTGTCTTTAGAGATTGAGGGAGAACCTGCAGTCTTACTAGCTATTGGTTACGATGAAGATGAAAAGAAAGTTGTAAATGCGTTTAAGTGGGGAGGTAATTACTCTAAAACATCTATGAAGGTCGTAGAAAACAATGTGTCACCTAGGCTGTCTATGACAGAGGTAGTCTACTTTGAAAAGTGGGGAAAGACGGAAAACCTCGATCAGTTTATAGATCTAGGCATAGATGAAGTCTTTCGCCATGTTGTTATGGCACCTTCTTCTTTTAATAGGCAACCTTGGAGATTTTTACTGCAAGGAAATCATCTCTACTTAGCCATAAGAAAAGACGAAAAAGCAAATGAAGAACTAGACTTACTCGATGCAAGTATAGTTGTACTTTACGTAGAACTTTTATTTAACGAATACAGCATGGATGGAACTTGGAATATTGAAATAGATGGACAGAGAAAAGAAACGCTCCATATTCCGCAGGATTATAAATACATTGGATACTTTTCTACGAAATAATAATAGGTATAATATAAATTTGAGGAAAAAGATTAGGTTTTCTATACTCACTATTTTTTTAATTCTAGTTCTTATAAATGGTTCGTACGTAAAGAGTTTGGTGGTTATGAGGCTTTACAGTTCCTACCATGATTGCCATAGCCTTATGAGAAAAAACAATTTTAAAGTAGAAATTCCAGGAGGTACCAGGACACCCCAAAGGGACTGGTACCCTTTTGTCATGACTTTTAATGATGAAAGCTTTAAATCGAGAGTAGGGGAAGAAATCAATTTAAGTATTTTATATAATTTTGGCGCCTTTGAAAATGGGCGTTCTACTATTTATGATAAAGATTCAGACTACTACAATAGTTTTTATGGAGCATATATTATAGAAGGCGATCAAGAGGGAAGAGCTTATGGCTTTAATGGCGATGAGGTGGATATGGAGGAAATCTCAGATGTGGCTTCTCATGATTTTCAAGTTTTAGTCTTAGAAAGTATGGGTTGTATAAACCCTCAGGTAAGTTTTCAAAATAGAGGAAAACCAAAAAAACTTGATTATATTTCTTATGAAAATTGGACGCTTATAGATTGTAATGTATATGCAAATAGCAGCATTCATCAATATTATAAAGATTATATAGCCTATATTCAGTACGGAAAACCACCAAAGGATTACAAGGGGGATAACTTTCCACAAACGATCTTAGCTGGTAGAATCTACTGTAGATATTTTCCAGAGTATCAATCAACCATTCTCTTATATATCATCGCCCCTGATTTTGAAACCATTGAAACGACAGATAAAGAGATTTTATTAAAAACAAAAATCTCAAAAGGCTTTACTTAGAACTGAAAACCAAAAGTGCTGAAGGCGCTTTTATACAGGAACCTTTTTTTTCTATAGGAATATATATGTATAAAGAGATGAATGAATCTCTAATCTATAGTAGGAAAGGGAGAGTTCTATGATAGGCCCAGAACATCCAGAATATAATGAAATGAAAAAACAAATTATGATAGAGTTAGAAAATGAAATAAAATCTAAAATTGAAGCAGAATTAAAGGCCCAATTAAAGGCTGAGCAAGAAGCAGAGCAAAAGGCAAAATTAGAAGCAGAACAAAAGGCAGAACTAGACAACAAAAATAAAGTTGAAGGCAAAAATGAATCGGAGTCAGATGCGGATGCAGATTCTGACCTTTATTCAAACGATAAACACTGCCAAAGTAACAAACAAATTAATTATAATTTCTTATCTCAAAAACAATACCAAGGTCAAACAGCAGACTCAGATGCCGATGCAGATGCAGAAGTTGAAACAGAAATGGGAAAAGCATGTAAAGCAAAATATTACAGTGTCGAATAGATCACAAGAAATATGTTTTGTAGGTTGTTTAGTGATAGGTACAAAAATTCAAATAGTGAGTTCTCACTATTTGAATTTACATAAATCCTCATCCCTTGGTCCTTGGTGCACATCAGGGGCTAATACTCTAGTTTATTGGAGGTGAAGCCGATGATAGAGAATAATGAAAGAATAAATGAAGATGAACTCGTCCTCGACGAGAGTGCTACACCTAAGGCATACGAACAAGCTAGCACCCAATTAAATAATCAAGACTTAGATCAAGTTCAGTTTAACTCTCAAAATCTTAATATAGCTGTAAATAATCATTCGGCAGGAAAAATTATTGGTATGGTCTACAGCGATATGAGTAAAACACTTATGTGCAATGTGGAAATTCTATTGTATTTTGGAGATGTTTCTAAGACGCCTGTATTAAAAGCAGAAACGGATAAAACAGGCTATTTTGAATTTGATGATTTGCCACCAGGTTATTATACATTACTTGCTAAGTGCAAAGAATGTGAATATAAATTTCAGTATATTAAGATTTCTTGTAATGAGACAGTCTTTAAACAACTAGCCTTAAAATCATAAAATTATATAAAAATATCTAATGTAGTAAGTATAATACTACAATTATGTCTATCAGCGAATGCCCCCTATCCGCGAATGCGAA
>CAZVEI010000030.1:2302-5003 GCA_964626295.1 uncultured Alkalibaculum sp. | reverse complement strand
TTTGTTATAATGAGACGGTGTTCAAACAATTGGCTTTAAAGAGTAGTTAGTTGGTGGGGATAATCTTAAAAAACGGAAAGCAGGGCTTAAAAAAGGACAATGAGTCATAAAACCATTGTTCTTTTTTCATGTAAATATTATAATGAAAGAAGGATATGTTTTTTTGCATTTCTAAAAGACAGGAGTAGTATTACTATGGATAATAATCGAGTGATAGCGAGAATTCAAGATACAGAATATACTTTGACAGGCAAGGCAGACCAAGTTCGAATGGATAAAATAAGTGTTAAAGTAGATGATATGATCAATAAGGTCAAAAGCTCAAATTCTACAATAGATGGAAAAATGATCTATCTTATAAGCTGTTTAAATTTTTCTGATGAAATACTGAGCTTAACGGAAGAAATAGAAACATTAAAAGATCAAATCGGGGATCAAGAGAAAAAACTAGAGGCTATGGATGATGTAAAGGAATTGAGAGAACAATTATTTACATACGAAGAATACAGCAAGCGCAATAGCGATTTGAGCGATGAAGCAAAACAAGAGAGAGATGAAGCCCTAGAAGAATTGAATAAATCAAGAGAGCTTTTTAATCAGCTTAACAAGAAAATAAAGCAATATAAATTTGATATTGAGGAAAGCAGAAAAACCATTTTAGAGTTACAAAATCAACTCTATGAAAGTCAAATTCAACTAGAAGAGCAAAAAAAATTATAATTTGATTTTGTAACACAAAAACCTCCAACTCATATAATACAATAGATAAATCAAAAGGAGGTTTAACTTAATGGAAGATGCAAGAATTGAAGGCTTTGGTTTAGGTGGAAGCGATATCGAGGTTGAATGTTTAAAAGTTAAAAAGGTTTATTTCTCTTGTCAATTAAGAGAGTGTATTGAAGATCAATTATTTGATCTTGATTTTCCAACTGGTAACAGATCTGATTTCAAATATCTTCGTACTGAATTTGGTGAAGCGAGTGTAGAACCAATCAAACACTGTCCTCTATTTACAGAAATCGACGAGTATTATGCAAAATTAAGAGGAGTAGTAGCAATACCTGTGTACGTTGTAGTTCAAAGGAAATGTGACGGTCAAATATTTAGACTAAGAGCAAACCCTATTATCGAAAATTGTGAACAAAAAGACAATAAAGTAAGATTCCCAATCGACTTAGTAGTTTTTGCACCTGCAGATTTCCTAAGACAAGGAAGATTTTTCGCAGATGCAGAATCTATAGGTGTAGTTGAAGATAATTTAGTTCGCTTTACAGGTAATGACAATGTAGAATTAACAATAGGTTTCTTCTTAATTGTTAAAGTACTTTCTGAAGTACAACTTAAGGTTCCAACATTTGGATTTTGTGATATTCCAGAACCATGTGACGAAGTAGCACCTATTAGTGATATATTCTGTGACACTTTCTTAGACGAAGAAGTAACTGCTTTCCCACAAAGATTCTTCCCACCACAAAGACACCAAATAGGCGATCTTGAAGATGATGAATGCGCATGTAAACCAAGAAGAAGAACTGAAGATGTAGCTAATGAAATAAACCCTGTAAGACCACGTAAAGATTGTCGTTAATATGATTTGAGAGAAGGCTGCGTTGACAGCCTTTTTTTAGTTCTTTTCTTTCATATCTATTCGTGTTAAACTAAAATGCAACCGTTTAAAATATAACATGCTCTTAATTAAATAATTTAAAATAAATGAAGTAATACTATAGATAAAGAATCATTGGCTTGTTCATATTTTAATGTAGACAAGCTGTGATTTATAGGTGATTTTTATTGACATTAATTCATCCTTGTGCTAATATATACTTAAATTCAGACCGAAATAGTGGGAATTGGATAGGGGTGGGAAGGTGAGATTATCAACAAAAGGAAGATATGGCGTCGCTGCAATGTATGAATTATCAACTTATGATGATGATCAAGCCGTATCTTTAAAAGATATTGCCAAGAACCAAGGTTTATCACTATCTTATTTAGAACAACTTTTTTCTACACTAAAAAAGGAAAGGTTGGTTTTGAGTCAGAGAGGTGCAAAAGGTGGATACAAACTTGCTAAACCACCTGGGAAAATATCCATAGGGGATATTATTCGAGCAGTAGAAGGACCTATTGAGTTTTCTGAATGTGTAGGCGGAGCGGAAGATTATCAGTGCGATAAATCAGCTATGTGTGTTACAAAAGATATCTGGCAAGAAGTTAATGACAGCATCAACAATGTAATTGATAATATTACTTTAAAAGATATATTAGATAAAAATCACAAAAAATTAAAGGAGTAAAGTATATGGAAAGAGTTTATTTAGATTATGCAGCAACAACCCCACTAGATAAAAGAATCTTAGATAAAATGATTCCTTATTTTAGCGGAAATTTCGGAAACCCTTCAAGTATTTACTTTGAGGGTAGAGAAGCTCGAAAAGCAGTAGATGAAGCAAGAGGTAAAGTAGCAAGTGCGATTAATGCAGATGTAAATGAAATCTACTTTACAGCTGGTGGTACAGAGTCAGACAACTGGGCAATTAAAGGTGTTGCTTTTGCAAAACAAAAAAAGGGAAATCATATTATTACTACATCTATAGAACATCATGCTGTTTTACACACATGTCAATACCTTGAAAAACATGGTTTTGAAGTAACTTACTTAAAAGTTGACGAGGATGGTTTGATTGACTTAGAAGAG
>CAZVEI010000030.1:1733-2292 GCA_964626295.1 uncultured Alkalibaculum sp. | reverse complement strand
ACATAAGGTGCTTTTTCATGTAGATGGTGTTCAAGCCTTGGGAAATGTTCCTATTGACGTAAAAGAAATGAACATTGACTTGCTTTCTATATCCTCTCATAAGATATACGGCCCTAAGGGGATTGGAGCACTTTATGTGAAAAAAGGCGTTAAATTAGATAATTTTGTTCACGGTGGCGCTCAAGAGAAAAAGAAAAGAGCAGGTACAGAAAATACTCCTGCAGTTGTGGGTTTTGGTGAGGCCTGTTCCTTGGTTACTGAGGATTTAGATAATCACATTGCTGAAACCATGAAATTAAGAGACTACTTTATTGAGAGCATCCTTAAGGAAATACCAAACGTAAGATTAAATGGTCATCCTACAAAGAGATTGCCAGGAAATGTTAATCTGAGTTTTGAATTTATCGAAGGAGAATCCTTGCTATTAAGCCTTGACTTAAAAGGAATCTCTGCTTCAAGTGGCTCAGCATGTACATCAGGCTCTTTAGACCCATCTCATGTATTGTTAGCAATAGGCTTAAAGCATGAAATTGCTCATGGTTCATTAAGAGTGTCTATT
>CAZVEI010000030.1:0-1723 GCA_964626295.1 uncultured Alkalibaculum sp. | reverse complement strand
GTAAATACACTACAAAAGAAGAAATAGACTATGTCTTAGAACAACTACCACCGATCGTACAAAGACTAAGAGATATGTCACCATTATATAATTCAAGGGGGTAACAAAATGTATACAGATAAAGTTATGGATCATTTCCAAAATCCAAGAAATAGTGGAGAAATAGAAAATGCCAGTGGAGTAGGCGAAGTAGGTAATGCAAAATGTGGAGACATTATGAGAATATACCTAGAAGTTGAAGATGGCATTATTAAAGATGTAAAATTTAAAACTTTTGGATGTGGCGCAGCAGTTGCAACAAGCAGCATGGCAACTGAGCTTATCAAAGGTAAAACGCTAGATGAAGCTGAACAAATTACAAACAAAAGAGTTGTAGAAGAATTAGGTGGACTACCATCTGAAAAATTACACTGTTCTGTATTAGCGGAAGAAGCAATTAGAGCTGCAATTAAAGACTACAGAGAAAAAGAAGAAGCGAAACAAAACTAATAAAAAACAGAGTCCATAGCGACTCTGTTTTTTTGTTGGAAAGTTGAAAAAGATCTAAGCGAACTACACCAATCATCCTGAGCATTAGCGAAGGATATTACACAATCTCGCCTTTAGGCGAGTTGAATTTCTGCTATAAAGTACTTGATTAAGTCATGGAATAATTGATAATATTATAGATGCAAAATAAATTAGAATTATTTACCTTGTTCTAAAAGAAGATAAGGGAGTGCTTATGGAATTATCAAAGCGTCATATAAATTTATTGATTGACTTAGGTCTACTTTTTTTGGCATTTATTTTATTGTGGGTTATACGAAAAAATATAATGGAGGTAATAGGGCCTTTTGTTGTATCTTTAGTTATTGCCTATTTACTGGATCCTTTGGTTTCCTTTTTTGAAAGGCGAAAGGTGAGTAGGACTTTATCTATTATTATCATGTTTGTCCTTATACTAGCTATTGTCTCTGGAATATTTGCATCTTTTATTCCAAAACTAGTAAGCGAAATTGGAGAGTTTGTAGAAGCTTTTCCTAGCATTGTAAGAAGTATAAGCAATTTTATTGAAGATTTGCAAAAGGGAACTTTACCCTTTAATATGGATGAAATTCCTTCTTTTATCAACCTAGAAAAAGAGTTGTCGAATTTATCACAAAAAATAATAGCAGCAGTAGGATCTATTACTTCGTCCATTATCTCTGGTACAGGAAAGCTATTAGATTTAATTATGATTCCTATTATTACCTTCTATTACTTAAAGGATAAAGACGATGCTATCCATATTCTTGCAAGTATCATCCCGAACAAGTACAAGAGCAAGGTAAAATCTATGGGAGCGGACATCAGCAAAGTTTTAGGTGGTTTTATTCGAGGGCAGCTAATTGTAGCTACTTTTGTAGGTTTACTTACAGGCGTCGGTTGCGCTCTTATTGGATTGCCTTATTCTCTAACCATAGGCGTAGTGGCTGGGTTTACTAATGTAATTCCTTACTTTGGACCTTGGCTAGGTGGGATTTTACCTGTAAGTTTAGCCTTAATCGTAGACCCAGTAAAAGTCATATGGGTTATAGTATTAATCTTAATCGTTCAGCAAGTAGAATCAAATTTTCTTTCACCACAAATTATGTCTCAAAGCGTAGGTCTACACCCGCTTGTAGTTATGTTTTCCGTACTTTTGTTTGGAAACATATTTGGACTTATCGGAATGATCATAGGCGTGCCAATTATGGGAACA
>CAZVEI010000029.1:0-12129 GCA_964626295.1 uncultured Alkalibaculum sp. | reverse complement strand
TTATTTAATTCATGTTTCGTCTATTTGAGCTAAAATTGTTCCATGTTCATCGTTCACTGCGACGTCAGTCGCATATTTGCCTTTCCTGACCACCTTAAATCATTCCCGGGAAGCCATTTTGTCTCAATGCTTCATATAAAACAATATTAACTGAATTTGATAAATTTAAAGATCTTGCATGAGGATTGTCGATCATGGGGACTTTAAATCTTTGCTCTGGGAATTTCTCATGAATTTCTGCTGGCAGCCCAGCAGTTTCTTTTCCAAATATAAGAAAGCTCTCCTCTCGGTACTCGATATCTGCGTAATACTTATGAGCCTTTGTGGTCAAGAAAAATAGATTAGCTCTACTATATTTTTTTAAAAAATCATCAAAACTTTCGTGGATTTCCTTATCTAGTAAATCCCAATAATCTAAACCTGCACGCTTTAAGTACTTATCATTTAAAGAAAAGCCTAAAGGCTCTATTAAATGCAACTTACTCCCCGTAATGGCACAAGTCCGAGCGACATTGCCAGTATTCTGTGGGATTTCTGGTTCAAATAGTACGATGTGAATCATTTGTGTCCTCCTTTTGTCTTGAGAGCAAATAAAGATATTCTAATAAGCAGCTAGAAATCAGCAACCTATGACAGTCCAACCTGTGAAGTAAAAAACTCCCCCAAGGGAGAGTTTTTTACTTCACAACAATATTATATATTTTCCCAGGTACAAAAATTTCTTTTACGATATTCTTTCCATTAATATGGTTTGTAATATTTTCGTCAGCCATAGCCGCTTTATTTGCGTCTTCTTTTGTTGCATCTGTTGGGATGGTGATCTTGCCTCTTACTTTTCCATTGACTTGAACAGCCATTTCTATAACAGCATCTACAGTCTTGCCTTCGTCATAAGTTGGCCAAGAAGATTGATTTAGCATGCCTTCGACACCTACAATTTCCCATAGCTCTTCTGTAATATGTGGCGCAATAGGGTTTAATAGCATAATAAAGGTCTTAAATTCTGCTTTATTGATTTGACCTTTTCCATTAAATTCATTTAGAGTGCTCATCATCGCTGCAATGGCTGTATTAAACTTAAGAGCTTCATAATCTTCGTTTACTTTCTTTATTGTCTTGTGCATAAGGACTTCATTGTCTTTGCTGTACTCATCTCCATCAACCAGAATGTCCTGTAATTTCCACAATCGATCTAAAAATCTCTTACATCCCTTTACACCATTGTCGTTCCAAGGAGCTGGTTTCTCATAATCCCCTATAAACATGATATAGGTTCTCAAAGTATCTGCACCGTATTCTTCGATAATATCTCTAGGATTGATGACATTCCCTCTGGATTTTGACATTTTTTCTCCATCAGCACCTAAAATCAAGCCCTGAGCAGATCTTCTAGCGTAAGGTTCTTTTACTGAAACCTCTCCTATATCGTATAAGAATCTATGCCAGAATCTAGAGTAAATAAGATGCCTCGTCACATGTTCCATACCGCCGTTATACCAGTCCACTGGCATCCAATAGTTTAACTTATCTTGAGAAGCAAATTTCTCGTTATTATGAGGGTCTGCGTACCTTAAAAAATACCAACTTGAGCCTGCCCATTGAGGCATTGTATCTGTTTCTCTCTTTGCAGCACCTCCACATTTTGGACAAGTGGTGTTAATCCACTCTTCGATAGAAGCTAGTGGAGACTCCCCTGTTTCTGTTGGCTGGTAATTCTCTACTTCAGGTAATCGAATAGGAAGGTCTTCCTTATTTACTCCTACAAGTCCACAGTGTTCGCACTCCACAATTGGTATAGGCTCTCCCCAATATCTTTGACGATTAAAAGCCCAATCTTTCATCTTATAGTTTGTAGTTCTCTTACCAATTCCTAACTCTTCTATATATTCAATAGCTTTTACTTTTGCTTCTTTTACGCTTAGTCCATCTAATCGACCTGAATTGACTAATGTTCCTTGTTCAATATCTGTGTAGGCTTCTTCCTCTACATTTCCACCTTCAATTACTTCAATGATAGGTAAATCAAATTTCTTTGCAAATTCCCAGTCACGTGTATCATGTCCTGGAACGGCCATAATAGCTCCTGTACCGTAGCCCATCATGACATAGTCTGCAATCCATACTGAAATGTTTTTTCCGCTAAGAGGATTAATAGCAGAAATACCCTTAATCTCTACACCTGTCTTTTCTTTTGCTAACTGAACTCTTTCAAATTCCGTCTTTTTCTTGGCTGCTTCTTGGTACTTCGTAAGCTCATCTATATTGGTGATTGCATCTTTCATACTTTGTAATAGAGGATGCTCTGGCGCAATAACCATAAAAGTAGCTCCGTGTAATGTATCCGGTCTTGTCGTAAATACTGTTAATTTTTCTTCAGAATCTGCAATGGAAAAATCTACTTGAGCTCCATAAGATCTTCCAATCCAGTTTTCTTGTTCTAATCGTATTCTAGGTGGAAAATTAACATCATCTAAACCATCTATTAGTTTGTCAGCGTATTCTCTAATCTTTAAGAACCATACATCCTTCTCCATCTGAACAACTTCGCTACCACATCGGTCACAAACGCCACCCTGAGATTCTTCATTTGCCAAAACAACTTTACAATCATTGCAGAAATTTACATAGGTTTTATCTTTAAAAGCCAAACCCTTCTCAAATAAATTCAAAAAGATCCATTGGGTCCACTTGTAATAGTCTGGATCTGTAGAATCAATTGTTCTATCCCAATCGAAAGAGTAACCTATTTCTTTTAATTGGCTTGTAAAAACTTTGATATTTTCATCTGTCACAATTCTCGGATGTCTTCCTGTTTTTATGGCATAATTTTCAGTTGGCAAACCAAAAGCATCCCAACCAATTGGAAATAATACATTATACCCTTCTAATCTTCGTTTCCTAGAAATGACTTCTAGAGAAGTATAAGCGCGAACATGTCCTACATGTAGTCCTACACCGGAAGGGTATGGAAACTCAACTAGACCAAAAAATTTTGGTTTTTCAGAAAAGTCAATTGCCTTAAAGGTTTCCCTTTGGTCCCACTCCTTTTGCCACTTTTTTTCGATCTTCTTAAAATTATACGATGACATTCTTTTGCCTCCTCAATTCCCCTGGGGAATGAACCTTTCATAAGTAAAAAAATTATTCCCTATAAAAAGAGCGCCATAGGCGCTTTATTTACCATCTTTTATCATTATAATGAACATTAATTTGCATGTCAAACATTAATGCAATCAGCCAGCAGCACCTATACTACCTTTGATAGCTAAAAGACCTCAAAGAAATATCCAGGTCATAATAGCTGACCCAAAAGGACTACCCTAGCCCTGATGGCTGGTCGCTGATTTCTGACTCTAAAGGGATACCTTTGAGCTAAAGCTTGCGTCCGTCGCTCCACAATCTCTCTAAATTATAGAAATTTCTCTCTTCTTGATGGAATATGTGGATGACTATGTGGTTGTAGTCTAGTAAAATCCAACGGCCTTCTTGGCGACCTTCTCTGCCTACTGGTTCAATTCCTAATTTTGCAGCATTGTCTTCGATATTGTCTGCAATGGCTTGGACTGTACGATCAGATGAGCCGCTTGCAATAATAAATACATCTGCTAATGAAGTCAAGCCTTTTACATCAATAGCTTCAATATCAAAACCTTGTTTATCATCTATCCACTTTTTTATTGATTCAACAAATTCTTCTATTTTTAAATCCATATAACTCTCCTTATCGTTTGCTTTCTAGTATTATTGAATTTCGGGCTTCTATCGTCTGTGGATGCAGTAAGGCATTCATAGAAAGAACGAAGCGTACTGTATTGTCAATAGCTAGTAAAATTCCTTGATTTAAATCGATCTTAGAGCGTTTTCTCACTTCTTCTATACCGTCATAAGATCTGCTTTCTTCTATAATATCTGCTAAGTAAATGATTTTCTCTAAAGTAGACATATTAGCCCTACCTGTGGTGTGATAGTGTATTGCATTTAGCACTTCTTCATCCTGTATGCCGAAATCTCTCTTTGCAACAAACTTTCCTACAGGCCCATGTAATAATTGAGGTTCTGCAAGAATCACTTCGTCTAGTTCTAGATTCTCCTCTTTTGCAATAGCAATGAGCTCTTTCATCTTCATTTCTTTAGCACAATCATGGCTAATTGCTGCTAGTTTCGTCTTTTCTATATCATAATTATACCTCTTTGCTAAATCACTAGCACATTTGACTACACCTAATGAATGTAAAAACCTATGCTGCGATAGAATCCCACTTAATTTACCTTCAATTTGGTCGTAATTCAACAAAACACCCCCTGTGCCTGCTTAGAGCTTAGAACTTAGAGCATACAACTTATTATCGCAAATATAATCTCTTACTGATTCCGGTAACAGGTATTGAATAGAAAATCCTTCTGCTATTCGCGATCTTATTTCTGATGAAGATACGTCGATTTCTAAAGTATCTAGGTTAGTAATGTTGGCGCCGTAGTTTTCATTAAGCTCTTTAATTCTCTGTATTAAGCATTGATCGTCGTATCCCGGTCGAAAAGTGGTTACAATTTTTAGCTTTTGCAATACAACCTTAGCATCCTTCCACTTATGAATCTCAAAGATGATATCTGCCCCTGATATAAAGTAGAAATCAGTGTCTTCATAGATTTGATCTAATTCCTTCAAAGTGTCTATAGTATAAGTATACCCTTCTCGTTCCATTTCGATCTTAGAGATTTCAAAATTAGGATTAGAGGCAATTCCTAGTTTTGTCATATTATATCGATGTTCTGAACCTACATCCTCAATATCTTGTTTATAAGGATTGGTTCCTGTTGGTATAAAAAGGACTTTATCTAATTGAAGCCGATCCCTAGCGGATTCAGCTAGCAAAAGATGTCCAAAATGAATTGGATTAAATGTTCCCCCTAATATACCAACTTTCTTTCTCTCCCCTATTTTCACTTGGCTTGCTCCTTATTTTCCTTTTGACTTAGGAAGTTCAATAACGGGCTTCGTGTGATTGTGTTTATACAATACAAATTTATTTCCAATGACACATACGATTTCTGCACTCGAAGAAATAGCCAGGCTCTCCGCTGCCTCTCTTACTTCTTCAAGAGAATTTTGCTGTACTTTGCCTTTAATCAGTTCTCTCGCTTTTAAAGCATCTTTCGTCTGAACTACTATATTGGGCGTAATGCCTTCCTTACCGATGTAAATGATGTCCGGCTCATGATGAGCTAGAGATCTTAAGTAACTTCTCTGTTTACTATTTAGCATATTTCCCTCCTATTTAAAATATTCGAATTCAATATCTCCCATTTTTACTGTTTTACCATCTTCGATTCCTAAATCTTCAAGATCTCGAATGACACCTTTATCTCTTAACACCCTTTGGAAATAGGCTACAGAATCGTAGTCATCAAAGTTTACAGAAGAGAGCAATCTCTCCACCAGGTCTCCTTCAATAACATAATATTCATTTTCTCTACGAACTCTATAATCTTTTTCAAATGTTGGTCGATATACTTTTTGTGCATCTTCTTCAAGTACTTCAAAAATCGGTTCTACTTCTCCAATTTCTTTTAACAATACAGCTGTACGGTCTAATATTGCTTCTATACCTTGATTTGTTGCAGCAGATATTAAGAACACTTCAAATCCATCTTGAGTTAATTTTTCCTTCAATTCATCTAAAGTGGATAAATCTTCTACAACATCCGTTTTATTTAATGCTACGATTTGTCTTCTTTCTGATAACTTCTTATTGTGTTTTTCTAACTCTAAATTAATCTTTTTAAAGTCGTCATAAGGGTCTCTGCCTTCAAATCCGGAAACATCTAATATATGAATTAAGAGCTTTGTCCTCTCTACATGCCTTAAAAACTGATGGCCAAGGCCTGCGCCTTCATTAGCACCTTCGATAATCCCAGGAATATCTGCGACTACAAAACTAGGGTAATCCTTCCATTTAACAACACCTAAATTTGGAACTAGTGTTGTAAAATGATAATTTGCAATCTTTGGCTTTGCCTTTGATATTACAGACAAGAAAGTAGATTTTCCTACATTAGGAAATCCTAATAAACCTACATCTGCTAGTAACTTTAATTCTAACACAATGCTAAACTCTTGGCCTTTCCCGCCACCTTCAGCAAAGTGAGGCGCTTGTCTTGTGGAAGTAGCAAAATGCTGATTACCTCGTCCACCCTTACCACCTTTTGCCACGATGACTTCTTCACCTATGTCTGTTAAATCGGCAATAATATCTCCATTATCTTTATTGATGATTACAGTACCTGGTGGTACTCCTATAATCAAATCTTCTCCTGCTTTTCCAGAACGATTACTACCTTCTCCATTTCCACCAGAAGGTGCTTCGTGTTTTCTCTTATAGCGAAAATCCACTAGAGTTCTAAGGTTCGCATCTACTTTAAAAATGACGTCGCCACCTTTTCCTCCATCTCCACCTGCTGGGCCTCCATTGGGAATGTATTTTTCTCTACGAAAAGCCATACTCCCATGACCACCATTACCAGCTTTTAAATCAATTTGTACTCTATCTACGAACATTTTATCACTCTCTCTTTGCGAAACAATATATCCTTAGTTATACCCAATTTTTTAATAAGATAGCCCTACTCAAACAATTTAGAATTGAAAATTTACAATTTAAATTAATAAACATATGACTGATAGCTGGTAGCTGTTTTTTCCGCTTTAGGCTTTTAAGCCTTTTGCTTACCACCTTACCACCTTAAAGCTTACCACCTTGAATCTTACCACCTTAATTATTAAAAATGCCACCTCATTTGAGGTGGCTCTCATCCTACATAGCTTCTCTTGGATATATACTAACTTGTTTTTTATCTTTACCTTTTCTTTCGAATCGCACGATTCCGTCTTCTGTTGCAAATAACGTATCGTCTCCGCCTCTTTTTACGTTAACACCTGGGTGAATCTTTGTACCTCTTTGTCTTACTAATATATTTCCTGCTAGTACGAACTGACCGTCAGCTCTCTTAACACCTAATCGTTTTGATTCACTATCTCTACCATTTCGAGAACTACCTACCCCTTTTTTATGGGCAAATAATTGTAAATTCATTTTTATCATTTAGTACACCTCCGTTCATCCTTGTACTTTTATATATTCACTGTAACTAAGTTCAATGCTTTTAAGTCCAAGATAAAAGGTTTCAACAATGGCATCGATTTGTAAGACCTTTACTTCGTCATCTGTATCCAGTATTTCAAAGTCAATAAATCCATCGTCTTTTATCTCGTACTTTATATCTGTTTTGACATATTCTGTAAGTCCATTTAGTACCGTTATAGATAAGGTGGATACTGCAGCACATACAATGTCATATCCAATTATGTCGTATCTACTATGCCCAGCAATGGTCACAGATGAAATACGTCCATCTTTTCTTTTGATTTTGCAATTAATCATAGCGTATTACTTTACAGCTGAAATACTAGTAATCTTAACTTTTGTATATGGTTGTCTATGACCTTGTTTTTTTCTATAATCTTTTTTAGATTTGTATTTGTAGATGATTACTTTTTTGCCTTTACCTTGTTCTACAACTTCTGCAGAAACAACAGCACCAGCAACATTTGGAGTACCAACTACCATTTCTCCGTCATTAAGAGCTAAAACATCTTCAAAGTTTACTTCTGCTTGACCTTCAGCCAAGTTTATTTTTTCAACTTCGATAATGTCGCCTTCTTGAACACAATATTGTTTTCCACCACTTTTAATTATAGCGTACATACTATAAAACACCTCCTCAATCCAGTCTCGCCTACCAGGTAGCCAAATGGCTTTAAAACCTCTCTCGAGCGGCTTCAACGTACCTCGTACGTCAAACTAGTATAGCACAGAGACTTGTCCTAAGTCAATTTTTTTCGATTTTTTTTCCACAAAGAAAGAAATGCTGTCATAGTGCAAAGTTGCTTGTTCAAATCCTGTATAAAGCCGAATGCGCAAAGCTGAAAACCACGCCACCACTGATGGCTTTTTGACCCAAGCTCCTGCGTGGTCATCCTATATGGTATCTTGAGCAAAGCAAAGGATTTTAATGCCCAAGATGCCTTTGCTGACCACCTTAAAAGATTCCTATCTCCCTAAATTCCATAAAAGCGTCAACTTCAATTTCCACTTTAACCTTATAGTAGTCCTCAATCATTTGAACTAAATTCTGCTCACTTTTTTCTCTTTTCTCTACAATCAATTCTTTTAAATAAGGATTTACTTTAAGAGAAAGGGTGTTTTTGTTTAAGAGATTTTTATTTCTCTCTAGTATAGACATCGCTTTGTAAAATAAAACCTCCTGTTTTGGAAGAAAACCTGTTCCATCGCAAACTTTACACTCTTCTTTCTGTATCGTATTAAATCGCTTTCCCTGCTGCTTTCGGGTCATTTGTAGAATGCAAAGCTCAGTAAAACCATATATTTTTGTGTTTATCTTATCTTTTTCAAGGCATTTTTCCAGATAATTCGTCACAGCTTTTTGCTCTTCAACTTTTTTTATATTTATATAATCGATAATAATAATACCACCGATATTTCTAAGCCGAATTTGATCGGCTATTACTTTTGTAGCCTCTAGATTGATCTTCAAAAATGTTTCTTCCATATTATTATGACCAGTAAACTTCCCACTATTTATGTCAATTACTGTACAAGCTTCTGTGTAGTCTATGACAATAGATCCACCGCTGTTCAGCCATACTTTTCGGTCAAACAATTCATTGACCTGATCTTCTAATCCACAGTAATTTAAAAGATGGGGTTGTTCTATATACTTTATCTTGTTCATACTTTCTAAAAAGTAAATATTAAAATACCCTTGTAACTCTTCTAAGATGTCTCTTGCATTTACTATGATTTCATCAATTTCTTCATTATAGTAATCTCTAATCATCCGCCCTATAATAGAGGAATCCTTTAACAAAAGCTTTGGCGCAATTTCTATAGGATTTACTTTTTTTCCTTTGTTGAGAAGGTACTCTAATTCTCTTTTAATATTTTCTTCATCTGCACCTTCTGCTTCTGTTCGCACGATAAGTCCATAGTTTTGCCCTTTAAGGTGATTTGCAATCTTTTTTAAGCGATTCTTCTCATCTGTATTTCTAATCTTTTTAGAAAGGTAAACTTTTTTTTCCATTGGCAATAAAACGAGAAAGTGTCCAGATATAGAGTACTTTGTAGTCAAACGAGGACCTTTATCTCCCATAGCTTCTTTCTTAACCTGAACAATTAATTCTTGTCCTTTTTTAACGCATTTTTCAATGGGCAAGTTCTCAGCATTGGGATGAATATCCTTTTGATGAAGCAAACCGTTCTTTCCTTCCCCAATATTGACAAAAGCCGCTTGAATTCCTGGTTTAATTTGCTCTACTCTCCCTATATAAATGTTTCCATAATGATCAAACCCTGTAGATCTCTCTACAAAAAAATGGGCTAATTTGTCATCCTTGGTAATGGCAATACGAATCTGTCCATCTTGAACATCCATTATCATTCTATTCACGTTAATCACCTCTTCTCTTGCTTGGTCGGTTGATTCGTTGGATGGTTGAACGGCGGAACCTTATAGTTGAACCTACCCAGTCATTTAGAGCGTAGCAAAGAATCTCACTATACTCTACTAGAAAATAAAAAGAACTCTAAATCTTCAATCCTACCTAGAAAGTATCCCGTCCAACTGACCAACTGACCAATCGTCCACCCTTTCAAAAAATCCTTTATCCTCTAATTCTAAACTTTTTTCCACTAAAATTCTTCCCTTATCTCCATACTCCAGAAGAGAAAGCATAGTGTAGAGTCGAATGTCCCATCTATTATCCTTTAATGTCTCTTTTAACAATTGAAAATTTTCTTCCTTTTGTACATTACCTGCTACAATAATAGCGTTTCTTTGGAGGTTCTTTTTTCCTCTCCAGCCTGCTGCTGTACTTCCGTAAATTCTTTTAAATGTCTTATTGTTCATATCTAATAGATCTTTCAGTTTTGGTTTTACAATAGAAAGGTCTGGTGTAAACTGCTCCTCTTTTGAATAAAGGCTGTTTTTATTTATGGGACAAACCTCTTGGCAAATATCACAGCCATACAGGCTATTACCTATAGACTTTCTCTCTTCTCTATTTAAAAACTCTTTTTTTTGCGTCAAATAAGAAATGCACTTCTTAGAATGAAAGCCTTGTCTTTCCTCAAGGTCTCCTGTAGGACAGCTAATAATACATCTCTTACAGGAACCACATTTAGAATCTATTGTCTTTTCGTCCTC
Organism: uncultured Alkalibaculum sp.; assembly: GCA_964626295.1. Classification (GTDB taxonomy): domain Bacteria; phylum Bacillota; class Clostridia; order Eubacteriales; family Alkalibacteraceae; genus Alkalibaculum. Next base: position 1,848 of record CAZVEI010000029.1, on the reverse strand, counting down.
TTCAATACCCACATTGACGAGAATATGGCCTAAGAAGATATAACTCCCATAGAGAGGATTAATGATAAAACCATTTTTTCCATAAAAACCTAGACGCGCTCGCTTAGCAATAGCTCGATCTAATAAAAAACCGCTATCCGTAAAGGCTTTATATTCTAACTGAGGATAGGTTTCCTGAATAGCCCCCATAAGACCATTCATCTTGTCCATTAAAACAATATGATAGTCTTTCCCCCAAGCTACCCTACAGATTTTTCCACCATTTGGCTCATCTACTCTCGGAGGAAGGTCGTTTTTATAAGAAATACCCATACTAATTATGGACTTTGCCTCATCCCACACTTTTAGAGGATCTGTATTTTTCTCTACATCTAGTGGCAAAAAAGGCGAAAGGTCTCCTTTTTTTCTTCTATCCTCAATAGCAGACCTAGCCTCAAAAAAAACATCCACATCTGTAAACCCAATCAAATCAATATTTATTTTTTTTGCTTCTTCTATTATTTTATTTTTCATATACTGTCACCATTGTATTATGGATGTAAGTATACCATAAATTGGGGTAACTAGAAAGTAGTTAGGTTGGATGGTTGGTTCATTAGGAGTCATCTAATACTTAGCAGTTGTATTGTTAATTGTTCAATGTTCCATATTCACTGTCCACTGCGACGTAAGTCGCATATTTGACCCGAAATCCTGCAGTAGTCGTCCTAGAGCAAAGCGAAGGATCTAAGACCCAAGAGAGATACATAAGATCCTTCGTCGCAAACTCCTCAAGGATGACATAAGCAGTAGCTAGGATCAAAAAACACAAAGGCCACCAAATGGTGGCAAAAATTTGAGCTTTCCGCTTTTTAGCTTTTAACTTCTTATAACTTAGAACTTAGAACTTACAACATAGAACTTAGAACTCGAGTATCTTAGGCTGCTGCGAGCCTAAGATACTGGTACATCTTCAATAACCTTCTGTTCCCCTTTATATGTAATGTATATATCTACGGTCTTCACATCCTTGTCTAATGGATAAAATTTTACGTATAGTAATTGTTTCCATCCTAGAGGTTGGTCTGGGGGGAAATCGATTAGGCTATAATATGGCAAGGGAAAATGAGTATTTCCCTTGTCATCTTTTACATACATACTGCTAAAGTCTTCTTTATTTAGTTTCTCTTTCTTTGTGTTTTCAATAATGGAGTTTATTGCAAAATAACTCTGATCTCCGTTTACCCAGGAGTAGACGATATAGTATTTTTCCTTTATGGTTTTTTCAACGCTTATTTTTACATCTCCAAAATTAGCATAATGTGGAGATTCGCCATAGGTCTGCTGTAGTAATTCCCCATAATTAGGAGGTAGCTGAGTAAAATACCCTAAATAAATACTACCATCCGTAGGTTTTGCCACATTACTTTTCCAATTCCATATTGTCACACCTGTTAATAGAAGAGCAACGATTATCAATGCTTTTGTGTATTTTTTCATTTCATCACCTGGTTCATTATATGACTTCTTCTATCTCATTATGATAAGAGTTTTTGAACGTTTAATGAACCCCTGCCTTGATCGTATCTACCGCCTGCTATTTTATTCGTTGACTGTAATAATTTCTTTTTGATTGTTTCTGGAGTCAAATTTGGTTCTTTTTGTAATAGCAAAGCTATCGCTCCTGAAACTACTGGTGTAGACATTGACGTACCACTTAATTGAACATAGCCTTTTTCCTTTGACAATGTAGCATTCTGACTAGGTACGTACTGCTTATTTGTCTTTAATGAGTTTACTTTAACTCCTGGAGCTACGATATCTGGCTTGGTTTTTCTTGTGGCAGTAGGTCCACGACTGGAGAACTCT
>CAZVEI010000028.1:0-12275 GCA_964626295.1 uncultured Alkalibaculum sp. | reverse complement strand
CAGGAATAGATGCCTTTGTAAAATAAGGCAACATTGTAAGAGCCTCCGAAATCCTCATCTGCAAACTCCCATAACTTAAAGGGGCCACAAGCACTGTTATCGCCGCATAAATAGCAGCGATAATACCTGCTTTTGCAATAAAACGCACTTTTTCATTCATTTTTTTCCTCCATAGTTTTATTTTGCGACAGGATGGTTGCGAACTGTCGTGACTAGTTATTTTATACTTTTCGAAGGAGATTGGAAAGATGGTCAGCTAGTCAGGTGGTCGGGTGGTCCGCAAAGACACAACCTGCCCGAAGGCGAGTTTCGCTCCCCTAACCAATTAGTTACTTTTCCAACATTCCAACTTATAAAGTTACGCTTTCAGCATTCCGCTTTTAGGTTTTTCCTTACCACCTTACCACCTCATATGATATGATATAATATGAACAACAAAATCTAAATCAGGAGTTGATTACTATGGAATACGGTTTAGTTCTTGGTGGTGGGGGGACTATGGGGTCTTATGAAATTGGCGTGTGGAAGGCTCTAAGAGAATTAGATATTAATGTTACTGCCGTTTCTGGGACTTCTATAGGTGCTATTAATGGTGCCATTATTGCTCAAAACAATTTAGAATGGGCTATAGATTTTTGGACAAATGTAAAGATTGAAGATATCTTTTCTATTGATAAAGAGTCTTTAGAAAAATACAATTCTGAATGGATCAAACTAGACTTTCGCACCCTTTTATCTACTTTCAGAACACTTCTTTCCGATGGTGGCTTAGATATTAGCCCCTTGAGAGAAAATATGAACAAGTATATATCCGAAGAGAAAATTCGAAAATCCCCTATTAAGCTAGGTTTAGTGACCATATCCCTTACGGATTTAAAACCTGTAGAACTAATGATCGACCAAATACCTGAAGGAAAATTAAATGACTATTTACTAGCTAGTGCCGCTTTACCTGCATTTAAAAAGCATGAAATCGATGGCACTGTTTTTTTAGATGGAGGCTTCTACGATAATCTTCCTGTAAAACTTCTTACTTCCTGTGGTTATGAAAACTTAATCACAGTGTCTCTTATAAGCTTTGGCAGTAAATCAAAAGTAAAGACTAAAGACTTAAATATTATAAATATTGCCCCTTCTGATCAACTCGGCGGCATATTAGACTTCACCCCTAATTTAATGAGACGAAATATTCAATTAGGGTATTTAGACGCTTTAAAAAGATTTGGTAAATTGGGTGGAGCCTACTATTATATTGATCTTGAGAAGGAAGACTCCTATTATCCTAAGTTTGCTGAAAAGTTAGGAAACCCTCTACAGGGTGAAACGAATAAAAAATTGCCCTTACTCCTTGGGGTAGACTCTATTGAATCTAAATTTGACTTAATACCACCTATAGTAAACTTGCTGAACCGCACAAAATATAAAAACAAGAGCATACCACTTAGTTTACTGGAGATTACAGCTAATCACCTGAGTATTGAGCGCTTAAAAATATATAAATCTAGTGAGCTCATCCGAGAGATTTTAATTGCTGTGAATAATTTAATACAAGAGAATATTGAACTCATTAGGAGCACAGACAATATCGTAAGCATCTTTAAAATGCCTAATGAATTATCTACTATTCCATTAAGCAACATTAAATTTATGAGCTATTATATGTACTTTATTAGCCTACAGACTAGTTCTGTAAAGCTTATGAGCAAACTAGTCAGCCTCTTCTCTCCGGAGACGGTGCTGTCGATTGTGACCTTGTTGTATCTCACAGATAAGTAAACGGCCTAGCTTCGCTAGGCCGTTTACTTATCTATGATAGGTTGGATAGTTGGTTCGTTGGGGTTCGTTGGACGAGAAAAACGAACTCGCCTTAAGGCAAGTTAGTTTGCTGACCACCTGACTACCTTAGTTAGCTCCACAACACTTCTTATACTTCTTCCCACTTCCACATGGACATAGGTCGTTTCTACCTACCTTGTTTGTGTTTACAAAAGTTTTTGATTTATTGTACTCTTTTTCGATTTCTTTTTTCTCTTCTTCTGTAAAGATATTAGACCATTCTTCTAAATTGTAAAGCCATTCTGCTGGGACGGCTAACATATTTTTGTATAATTTTCTAAAATTGATTTCTAATTTAACAGCACTATTTTCTTCTAATGAAGAAATATCTAAAGAATTTTCTATGCTTTCATTAATGCCATCTAAAAAACCCATGAAATATGAGATTTCCATATTGTATTTTTGAGCTAATTCCTTCACGGTTCCTTCTACAACAGCAGCCTTATTTGCAAGTATATCCTGATAGATATCTTTTTCTTGTTCACAATAATCTACCCAAAACGTTTGTTGTTTTTCTTCATCACTTGATGATTCTTCAATTACATTTTTCCACTGCTCATATAAACTCATTTGTACCCTCCATTTTTTAACTGCCAGCCACCAATCGCTAGCTATTCGATTGAAATGATGCTTTTCGATTTTTTAGCTAGCTCAGGTAGTATAAACTAATTGCTGATTATTGATTGCTGTCCCGGCGTTCCTTTTTCTCATTGGAATTATATACGATAATTGATTTTTTTACAACGAATAACTACAGATTAGTTGAAACATAATAATAAGGTGGCTGATTGTTTAGGCAAACAGATATTGGGTATATATTATAGAACAAAGAAGAGAATGGAGTGATTTTCAATATGCATCATTTATTAGGCGAAGCGATACAAAGTGGAGATTGGAAAAACGAAAAACATGTACCAGTGATTACAGCACCTCAAAGCGTTAAAAAAGATGAGACCTTTGACGTAGTAGTAGGTATCGGCGATGAAATTCCTCATCCAAATACATTTGAACACCATATCGTATGGATTAAAGTTTTCTTTAAGCCAGAAGGAAGCAAATTCCCAATTGAAATTGGCAATGTAAATTTCAGTGCCCACGGCGAATCTGAAGTATATAGCGATTACTATGGAGTAGTAAAGACAAAAGTACAAACATCAGGTACTCTTTATGCATTAAGCTACTGCAATATCCACGGATTATGGCAATCCTCTTCAGACATTAAATGTGAATAGTCCCCTTCCCCAATGACTATAAATAACGAAAAAGGCAATGAATAGATTTCATTGCCTTTTTCGTTATTTTAAATGTATTAATACTTCAAACAATTGTTTAACTACCGTTTAACCATCGTTCAGCAACTGTTCAACCATTGTTACCTAATCATCTTGAATGCTCTTACTTAGAACTATAGATGCACTTCTTCCCTCTGAATATCATAAACCTCAATATAGGGATTGGATTCAATGTAATTGAGGATATTATTTAATTTTTTATCTGTGTCTTTTGAATTTAAGGAGCAAAAAGCAAAACTAAGCTGACATTTTTGCCAAAAATCTTGAAAATCGCTTTCTATAATAGAAATAAAATACTTTTTCTTTGTTCGTTCAATAATACTCTTTACAACACTTCTCTTTTCCTTTAACGTAGTAGCATCCTGTATGCGCATCTCCACTTGACAAATTAAAGCAACCATCTTTTACAGCTCCCCCTTGCTTGTACTTCATTCTATTGTACCCCTTTTTGAGAACAATAGTTGAACGATTGTTGAACAATGGTTCAACTATTGTTAGGGTTGTAAGATTAGGTTTCGTAAGCTAAGATCTTTCACTGCGCTCAGGATAACAGGAGTAGGAAGTTTGAGTTAAAATCAGAATGTTTCTATTCAAATTAAAAAAAGCGCTGAAAAGCGCTTTTTTGCTACATTGGTAGGGAAGTCATAATGCCACCAGCGGCGGCTAAGGTTTTGCTTACCACCTGACTACCTGACCACCTTGTTTTATTTTCCTTTCATCATATTAATCAAACCACCTGCAAGAATCATTTTCTTTTGGCGATCTGTAATATCTAGAACTACTTTGATTTCTTTTCCAGATGTTTCATTTTTTATTGTCAGTTCTTTTGCCTCTACTCCAGCTAGTATATTGTCTAGTGACAAACTGTCTTCTAGGTTTAAGCTATCGTAGTCTTTTTCGTCTTTAAAAACCAATGGAAGGATGCCATTGTTAATCAAGTTATTCTTGTGGATTCTAGCAAAGGATTTTGCGATTACTGCCTTGATTCCTAAATAAAGTGGAGCTAGAGCTGCATGTTCTCTACTTGAACCTTGTCCGTAATTATGACCTGCTACAATGATTCCACCGCCTTGCTCTTTTGCCCTTGCTGGGAAGTCAGGGTCACATGGTGTCAAGCAATAATCTGATAAATATGGAATATTTGATCTATATGGCAATAATTTTGCATTAGATGGCATAATATGGTCTGTAGTAATATTATCTTCTACTATTATAAGAACATTTTTATGAATGCTATCTTTTAATTTTTCTGTTTTAGGAAATGGCTTAATATTCGGTCCTTTTATAACCTCTATTTCTTCCCCTTTTTGATCTGGTGCAATAAACATATTATCATGTACTTTAAATTCTTTAGCTACTTCTACAGCTATTACAGCTTCGTCTACTTTGCCTACAGGATTAGTGATTACCCCATGGATAGCTGATATAGCAGCTACTTCAGGGCTCACTAAGTAAACATCCGCATCTGTAGTTCCTGAACGACCTTTAAAGTTTCGATTAAATGTTCTTAAAGAAACGCCTTTTGTATTTGGCGATTGTCCCATACCTATACATGGACCACAGCCACATTCTAGTATTCTAGCACCTGCATCGATCATTTTCGCTAAAGAGCCGTTTTCTGCAAGCATATTTAGTACTTGTTTTGAACCTGGAGAAATTACTAAAGATACTTCTTCTGCTACAGTATTGCCTTCAAGAATGCTTGCTACCTTCATTAAGTCATATAGTGACGAATTCGTACAAGAGCCAATTGCTACTTGATTAATTTTCATTCCCTTTAATTCATCTATAGGCTTTATATTGTCAGGACTGTGTGGAGCTGCTGCCATAGGCACTAATCGGTCTAAATCTATTATTGTGTCTTCATCGTAGACAGCATCTGTATCTGCATTTAGGGGGATAAAATCTTCCTCTCTCTTTTGTGCTTTAAGGAAAAGTCTCGTTTCTTCGTCAGATGGAAAAATAGACGTAGTTGCACCTAATTCAGCGCCCATATTTGTAATAGTCGCTCTATCTGGTACAGATAAAGACCTTACACCTTCTCCAACGTATTCAAAAACTCTGTTAATTCCACCTTTTACAGTAAATCTCTTTAACACCTCTAATATAATGTCTTTTGATGTCACACCTGGTTGTAACGCTCCTTTTAGCTCTACTTTTACAACTTTAGGCATTGTAATGTAGTATTCGCCCCCAGCCATAGCAACTGCTACATCAAGTCCTCCTGCACCTATGGCTAACATGCCTATACCACCACCAGTTGGGGTGTGGCTATCAGAACCTAGTAAAGTTTCACCTGGCTTGCCAAAGCGTTCAATATTGACTTGGTGACATATTCCATTTCCTGGTTTAGAAAAAACAATGCCATGTTTTTTAGCTACTGTTTGAATGTAAATATGATCATCCATATTTTCTGGGCCAGTTTGCAGCATATTGTGATCAATATAAGCAATAGATTTTTTTGTCTTTACTTTAGGCACATCCATAGCTTCAAATTGAAGATAGGCCATTGTTCCAGTAGAATCCTGTGTAAGTGTATTGTCAATTCGAATACCAATTTCTGTACCTCGAACCATTTCTCCTACGACTAAATGTTCTTTGATAATTTTTTCCGTTAGAGTTAATCCCATTTTGCTCCACCTTTCTTAATTCACTTCATCTAATTCACCTATATCTAAATTGGCCAACTCTGCTGAGAAGTATCTATTGGTCAAATTTACTAATTCATTGCTCGTAATATCCGTATTTCTTCCACTTTCGTATTCATTATCTATCCAATTCTTTATGGACTGAACTCTTAAGTCCCTTTTGTTAATCTTACTTTGACCTTCTAAATTGTAATAAGAGTTAATCCAAGCGGCAATACCAGCAAGACCTGAGCCTTGATTGACTTTTATAACGATTGGTCTATTAAGAATCTTTTTCGTGTCAAAAGAATTGTAGATTGGCTCATATTTGAGTATACCATCGGCGTGAACGCCAGCTTTTGTCATATTAAATTCTGAACCTACAAATGGTCTTTTAACATCTATATTATAATCACATTCCCTCGAAAAATACTCGCAAACTTCTTGTATAAGCTCTAAGCGAATTTTCTTTTGTCCTTTTAATTGGGCATATTCAACGAGCATAGCCTCAAGAGGGCTATTTCCTGTTCTCTCTCCAATACCTAGCAGTGTTGTATTTACAGAAGCTGCACCATATAACCAAGCGCTTGTAGAATTGGTCACTACATTGTGATAATCATTATGACCATGCCACTCTAGAGCTTTAGAAGGAATTCCACATTCTTCGTATAAACCGCTAATGATGGCTGGCACGCTTCTAGGCAGTTCTACTCCACCGTATGGAAGACCCAGTCCAAGAGTATCACATGCTCTAAATTTCACTTGGATATTTGCTTCCTTTCCTAGCTCATTTATATTTTTTACTAGAGGAACAACAAATCCGTAGAAATCTGCCCGAGTAATATCTTCTAAATGGCATCTTGGAGTAATACCTGCATCTAAGGCCTTCTTAGCCACAGTCATATACTTTTCCATAGCTTCTCTTCGATTTAATCCTAGCTTTTTAAAGATGTGGTAATCTGAACAAGACATTAACATACCTGTCTCTTTGATTCCCATCTTTTTTACCAGTTCAAAATCTTTTTCGTCTGCCCTTATCCAGGATGTAATCTGTGGAAACTCGTATCCTCTTTCTTGACACTTTCTAACAGCTTCTCGGTCTCGGCTAGAATACAAAAAGAACTCTGATTGTCGGATAACACCCGTATTATTGTCTATTTCATGAAGGTAATCGTAAAGCTTTAAAATCTGCTTCACTGTAAAAGGGGACATAGACTGTTGACCATCTCGAAATGTTGTATCTGTAATCCAGATCTCCTCTGGTAGATTCAAGGGAATTAGTTTATTGTTCATAACAACCTTTGGTATTTCTTCGTATGGAAAATATTCCTTATATAAGTTAGCTTCTGTTACATCTATAGGTTCATACTTATACTCTTTGCTCATATATCTGCCTCCTGTTTGCAAGTTTATTTCTTAATATTTCATTTATATCCGTATATATATTCATAACATTATGAATAATATTCTATACTTACGTACATAATCAGGATTTCAGAGCAATAGTTCTCCTTCCAAACCCCAATTCTCTATTCTGTATAATAGTATTTATTATAACATTATTATTCAGCATATTCAATTGGGTGAAAGTTACTTTTTTAGAACTTTCATTTTATTTTGCTAACTTCTACATTATATTCATTATAAAGCGCATGAATCACTGCTATATTAATCAGCTCTCCTAGTAAAAGACCCACAAGGAATACTCAAATGCTAACGACTACCTAGAAGTTGACAAAACCTATTTTTTTCTTTACTTTACTTAGAGTCCTATTCGAAGCTCTTCTAGCCACTTCTGTGCTTTCCTTTAGAATTTCTTCCATATACCCTTTTTCATTTAATAATTTAGTGTATTCTCTTTGAATTGGGTCTAAAAGATCTGCTACAGATTCACCTACTGCAAGCTTAAAATCGCCATAACCTTTTCCTTGAAATTCTCTTTCAATTTCTTCATGAGATTTATTTGCAGCTATTCCATAGATCTCCATTAAATTAGAAATCCCTCGCTTGTTAGCTTCATCGTATCGAACCTCTGCTTCAGAATCCGTTACAGCTCTTTTAAACTTCCTTACAATAGTATCCCTATTATCTGTCATAGAGACGAAAGCATTGACGTTTTCATCGGATTTTGACATCTTCTTCTCTGGCTCTTGCAAACTCATGACTCTAGCCCCTGCTTTTGGTATATAAGGCTCTGGAATAGTGAATGTAGGTGAGAATGTGTTATTAAAGCGTTGCGCGATGTCTCTTGTAAGTTCTAAATGTTGTTTTTGGTCTTGTCCAACTGGTACTAAATCAGCTTGGTAAAGAAGAATATCCGCAGCCATAAGGACGGGATAATCGTATAAACCAACTCGGATATTGTCACCTTGTTTTTTAGACTTGTCCTTAAATTGAGTCATACGACTTAACTCTCCCATATAGGAAAAGCAATTTAAAATCCAAGCCAGTTCTGCATGTCCAGACACATGAGACTGATAATAGATTGTAGCCTTTTTAGGATCTAATCCACAGGCTAATAACATAGCTAGTGCATTTTTGCTATTCTGTCGTAAATCCTTTGGCACTTGTGGAACAGTGATTGCATGTAAATCTACTACACAGTAATAGCAATTGTACTCGTCCTGCAATTCAACCCAATTTTTTAAAGCACCAAAATAATTGCCAATAGTGAATACACCAGAAGGCTGTATTCCACTAAATAAAATCTTCTTTTCTTCTTCCATTCTTTTCTCCTTTGCTTGATTTAAGGTGGTAAGGTGGTCGAGTGGTAAGCAAAAGCACATATGCCACGGCTGTTGACTTTAATATAAGCAACACCTCGAAGTTACACCTTTATAATAGTTTTCCGTTATATACTTATGATACTGACATCCTTCGCTTTGCTCAGAATGACTGAGCAAGTGTTTGGGTCTAGAAAACTCGCCTATAGGCGTGTTTTGATCTTGCTGATCACCTGACCACCTATTTTTCAACGAACCAACGGATCAATCTTCCTCTAACAACTTCACCTTCTCCACCGAGTATCCGCTAATCTCTAATCTATTTAAGGTTGCTTTAAATTCCTCTATGCCATTTGTAGTGTATATTTGAACAAAGCGGTCTTTATTATGGCGTAAAAAATCCCTTTTTTCTAAATAGCTCTCAATTTTCTTTACTTGTTTATTGGCTGGATTAATGAGCACTAGATTCGGGTAAAGTTCTTGTATTTCTCTTTGAATAATGGGAAAATGGCTACAACCTAATATAAGTTCTTTTATACTCCCCTTTTCTAGAATAGGGTCTATACATTCTTTTATGTGAATATCTAGTAGATCTCTTCGCTCTAAGTGATCATTTATGATTTTAGGAAGCTTTCGACTATCATTAGATAAAATTATTTTACTCGGATCCATTTTTTCTAAGGTCTTCTCATATACATTGCTTTTTACTGTAGCAACTGTAGCAATTAGACCAATTTGATTTCTCTGTGCAGTCTCAAGAGCAGCTTCGCAACCTGCTTCAATTATACCAAATAGTGGAACATTGCTCTTTAATTTGTGTATTTGAGATGAGACCGTGTTACAGGCAAGAAGAATACCTTTTACACCCTTGTTTTCTAAAAATTCAATAATCTTATTCGCTAAATAGACAATTTCTTCTTCTGTCTTGTTTCCGTAGGGCATTCTCTTAGAGTCGCCAAAGTAAATGACATTCTCGCAAGGCAATAAACGAATTAATTCCTTAGCAACAGTCAACCCACCCACTCCAGAATCCATGACCCCAATAGGTAAATCTTTATTACCCAAATAGATCAACTCTTTCTGTTTTAGAATCTATTTTATTATAACATAAGTACCGCATTTAAATCTCTTTCGGATTGTTTTTTCAAGCAAAAGTAGATAGAAAAATTAGAATAGTAGACAGTCAAAAGCAGAAATTTCCTCACTACTGACGATTATCCTCTTTCGACATTCTACTTTCTACTTTCCTCTATTTCCCTCATTTTTCGTAAAAATACCGCATAATTCCCTTTACTATTGCCCAGGCAATACTTTCTTGGTAGTTTTTGTCGTTTAACTTCTGTTCTTCTTGAACATTTGAGAGAAATCCACATTCAATTACTAAAGATGGCATATGGTTTTTTAAGATAAAATACGAGCTATTAGGTTTTGCTACCCTTCTACTTTCTTTCCAAGATACTTGAAGCAATTCTTCTTGTATGATTTTACCCAATTTCTCACTTTCTTCATCCCCTTCATGATAAAAAGTCTGAGGACCGTAAACATTGGTATCAGGAAAGCTATTTATATGAATGCTGACCATAATGTCGCAATTGCTTTGTTGAATAATCTTTCTTCGCTGGAGCATATCCTCGCTTTTAATCCAGGAAGGATTTGGAACCTTTTCTACATAAAGGCCTTCATTGTCTTCCCTTGTCATAATAACCTTCGCACCTGATAGCTCTAGTACCTCTTTTAGCTTCATGGAAATCTCAAAATTAATAAACTTTTCCAGGGTCAATTCCACCATGACCTGGATCTATGACGACAGTCTTACCATTTAAGGGATATTCTAAGCTAGCTGGCATATAAGCTCCTGTGTAATATGAAATGAATAACATGACCGTAGTTATTCCAATAATAGCTAGTATAATATTCTTATTTTGCCTCAATCTCCTCACCTCATAAATAATTTATGCGTGTAAGGGTAAGGTTTAGTACAAAATATGAGAAAGAAGGTGGCCAGGTGGTCAGCAAATACGTAGCGAAGATGTACTGTTCATTGTTTAACGTTCATTTTTCATTGTTCATTGAAGGTTTTTATATAACTATGGTGCCTAATACTATTACATTACATAATAGCTAGACTAGTGAGATCCTTCGTCACTTCGTTTTTCTGGATGACTAGGATAGCTTAATAGAGACGATCATATAGTTTTGTCACCCTACTAGATAGGAAGTTCCGCTTTCAGCATTCAGCTTTCAGCAAAAAAGAACAGCATATCCGCAAGCAAACTTCCAGATGACATTGTTAGGCTTGCCTAGTTAGTACGTATTAGCTGCGAATCTTCGACGCTCGCAATTTCCTTTGGAAATCGCGAGCCATCTCAGATTCCTATGCATGTAAAAAAGAACAGTGCATCTTGGAAGCAAGCTTCCAGACTGTCCTGTTAAGCTCGCCTAGTTAGTACGTATTAGCTGCGAATCTTCGACGCTCGCAATTTCCTTTGGAAATCGCGAGCCATCTCAGATTCCTATGCATGTAAAAAAGAACAGTGCATCTTGGAAGCAAGCTTCCAGACTGTCCTGTTCTTTTTTACATGCGCAGCTAATACTATCTCTTTGAGAATTGTGGTGCTCTTCTCGCTTTTTTTAGTCCGTATTTTTTACGTTCTGTCATTCTTGGGTCTCTTGTTAGGAAGCCTGCTTTTTTAAGGTCTCCTCTTAAGTTTACATCTACTTGCAATAATGCTCTCGCGATTCCGTGTCGGATTGCACCTGCTTGTCCTGTGAATCCACCACCGTGTACATTTACAAATACATCGTATTTGTCTAATGTCTCTGTTAATGTTAGTGGTTGTTTTGCAATTACTTTCAATGTTTCTAAACCAAAGTAATCATCTATGTTCTTTTTATTTATTATGATATTACCTGTACCTGGTAATAGTCTTACTCGAGCTACTGATGTTTTTCTTCTACCTGTTCCTTGATATTGTACCAATCTATTTTCCTCCTTCCTTATTAACCTTTAATTTCTAATACTTCTGGTTTTTGAGCTTGATGTGGGTGCTCGCTACCTTTGTATACTTTTAATTTTGTAAGCATTTGTCTTCCTAATCTATTTTTAGGAATCATACCTTTAATTGCTTTATAAACTAAGAATTCTGGTTTATCTGCTAATAACTTTCTATAGCTTACTTCTCTTAATCCACCTGGGTATCCTGTGTGTCTTCTATATACCTTTTGATCTAATTTATTACCTGTCATCACGATTTTTTCTGCATTTATTATAATTACATGGTCTCCTGTGTCGACATGAGGTGTATAAATTGGTTTGTGTTTCCCTCTTAATACTGTAGCAACCTCAGTAGATAATCTACCTAATGTCTTTCCATCTGCGTCAACTACATACCATTTTCTCTCTACTTGATTGGCTTTAGCCATAACTGTAGCTCTTGCTTGCATGGTTTTCCCTCCTACATTTCTTCTGTTTCTTTTCATTATTATATTTTATGATTAAACTGACCCGGGGCTTGGATCAGATAACATGTCATTAACTACTATATTCTATTACATTGCGCCGGGCGTGTCAAACGATTTAATATAAAACTTTTTGTAAATATAATCCATGAGCTGGCGCTGTAGGTCCTGCCTTAGATCTTTCTTTGCTTTTTATAATCATAGGTAAATCCTCAGGTGCAATCTTTCCCTTACCTACCTGTACTAATGTACCCATTATAATTCGCACCATATTATACAAAAACCCATTGCCTTTTATTGTGTAAGTGATTTCGTCATTATTTATATTAAAATCCGAA
>CAZVEI010000027.1:6402-12331 GCA_964626295.1 uncultured Alkalibaculum sp. | reverse complement strand
TGAAAAATGAATTTAAAAAAATAAGAAGGTCTATTGATTGTGGAAAACCAATATCAATAGGCTTAATTGAAGCAAGTAAGTTAAAAGATATAGGGAAAAATCATCAAGTAGTAGCTTACGGGTATGATTATAATCCTAAGAAAAAAGAATTTATAATCCATCTATATGACAGTAATTCCCCTGATCGAGAAATAATGCTTACTATAGATGAAAGATCTACTTATTTTGTCGCTTCAAATGAATGCATTTGGAGAGGTTTCTTTGTGCAAAAATATGGAGACAAACTTCCACCTCATTAATATGATATAATGAATTATGAACGTTTCGATTATTTAGGTCTTTATAATTAAAAAAGTAAGAGAAGCAATGAATGCTTTTCTTACCTTTTTATTTGTTGCACACTTATATTTTATTATGGGGGCAATAAAATGCTAAGTACGTTTCTGATGATTTTTCATTATTTTTTTCCAATTCGAACGTGCCATACTTCAGGACCCTCTTTGAGATACTCCCAATCAAACTGGTCTTTATACTCAGCTGAAAACTGATAGTAAAGAGGGAGAGGATCGTGGTCGTTGATTAATTCCATTGATTCTCCTTGCTTTAGGCTGTGATAGGTTTCAAGAATTACTCTATGCTTATCTTTAGATTCATAGGTACGCGCATCTACTTGAGCTGTAAACATAAGGATACCTCCTAAAAGTCGTTATTCATACTTCAATTACTTCGCTATAGGAATAGTATAACCATAATATGCAATAAAATATGTGATTTAAGTCACAAAATGAGAAAATATGTGTTATGGGTTGTAACAAAGAGTAAACTCATATTCAAATAATGAATGCAGGATAAAACTAAATTATAAATTTAAAGACCAGTGCGCTTTTATAGAAGAACTTGGTTTAGAATGCTAGTATCGAAATAGCAGCATATAAAACCTTCTATTATACAAAAGGCTTATAATTTTGATATAATAAAGGTAATACTTATAAAGTACAATCTTAGGGTCCAGTTAGATTTAGTAGCTTGTGACTACTTAGATAAATAAAACAATATAATAAGCCTACATAAGAAGGAGGATTTCTTTGGAAAACGATAAGATGATCGCTGTGTTAATCGACGCAGATAATGTTTCAGACAAATACATCAAATTTATATTTGATGAAATTTCAAATCACGGTACGCCTACCTATAAGCGTATCTATGGAGATTGGACAAAACCACAATTAGGGTCTTGGAAAAGCGTACTGCTTAAATACTCCATAACACCTATTCAGCAGTATAGCTACACAACGGGAAAAAATGCAACGGATTCTGCATTAATTATTGATGCTATGGATATTTTGTACTCTAATCATGTAGATGGTTTTTGTATCGTATCAAGTGATAGCGACTTCACTAGACTAGCTGCTAGATTAAGAGAAGCAGGAATGTACGTAGTAGGAATGGGAGAAAAGAAGACTCCTGCACCTTTTATTGCAGCATGTGAGCAGTTTAAATATTTAGAAGTATTAGCAGGAGATGAAACGGGGATACCTGTTGAAAAGCATAAAAAACAAGAGGTGTCTCGAGATGGTGACGATAAGGAAGAACTGATAAAATCTCTAAAGACCATTATAACAGAAAGCTCTGACGAAGACGGTTGGGCCTATTTAAGTGAAGTAGGAAAGAGGTTAAATAAACGTCATCCAGATTTTGATACGAGAAATTATGGCCATTCGAAGCTAACTCCATTTATCCTATCTTTAAAGGGATTTGAGATTCAGGCGAGAAGGACAAACAAACCTCATGTGACCAATTATTATGTGAGAAATTCAACTAAATAGACAGTAATCTACAATGATGGCAGAGCCGAAGAGATACACTATCCTTGTGATTACGAGCTAGTTTATGAAGTAGAACACATTGGAAAATGCCTCACCGTTCCGCTCTTCTATTAGCAATAGTAGTGGCGGACGACTCTGTTCGCCTACAAGACCTACAGAGCAGTTCTAGAGAATTCTTAAGCGAAGCGAAGAATCCTGACCCAAAAGGAATGCAAAATGCAAAATGCAAAATGTTGATGGCTGGCAGCTGGTGGGCGATTGCTGATTTTCTATTAATATTCCTTCGAAATAAGTCTCTTGCCTACAGCAGCTGAACTTACAGCATCACATGCAAAGCCATCGGCAGCAATTTCTTTTGCAAGTTCCTCTGTGACAAAAGAGCCACCTACTAAAACAGGAATATGAGAATATCTTGCCTTTACAGCTTTCACTGTAGACTTTAGTGCAGGCATATTATTTGGCAAAAAAGCAGAAGCAGCTACTAAAACTACATCTTTCTTTTCTTCTATAGCTTTTATAAACTCTTCCTTTGAGACATTTACCCCGAGATCTATCATTTCAAGTCCTAAACTCTCTAACATAATGAGCACCATATTCTTGCCCACATCATGAAAATCTCCTTCTACACTGCCAATTACGCAAGCTCCAGGTGATGTCTCCCACAGTAAAGGTCTTAAAAACTCGACGCCTTTTCTCATAGCTCTTGTAGAGTTTTGAATCTCAGGTAAAAACAATTTGCCTTCTGAAAAGTTTTTGCCGACAGTTTCCATAGATTTAATCATAGCCTTTAAAATAGACTGTGGCTTATGACCACTGTTTAGAGCAGAGTGAACGCAATCACTGATTAACTTTACTTTACCTTCTTCAATATGATTTCTAATTTTATTTAAATCAGACATATTTAATTCTCCTTAGAGATTTTCTTTTTATTATATCATAGATAAATGGTAGTTTACCCCAAATCCTTTAATCTTGTATTGTCGAAAATAAGTACTTTGTTGAAGAAATTTATTTATTCAAGTATACTTAGAGGAAAGATAAAAAATTTGCTAGGAGAAATAAGATAAGCTTGTATTTCACTAGTACACTTATGTAAGACAAAGAGTTTTGCAATAATTAGGAGATTGGGGAGGGTTATAATGTATAAATTACTTGCTATCGATATAGATGGTACACTGATAAGTTTCAAAAGACCAGATATCTCACAACGGGTAAGAAATGCGATTTTGAAAGCAAAGGAAAAGGGAACCCATATTGTTTTAGCATCGGGCAGAAATTATAAGAGTATGAGTAGAGTGTTAGAACATTTAGATATTCGAGAATATGGGATTACTTCAAATGGTGCAGTTGTGGTTAATTTAGAAGATGAAACCATCCTCTTTGAAGCATTCGTCGCCCCTCATATAGCACAAGGTGTTACTGAGATAGTGGAAGGTGCAGATATTGCCCATATGGTTTTTTCGGGTTTACATTTATATGCACATAAGAGATATGAGAAAAACCCTACAATTCAATATTTTCAAAAAGAAGAAGATAATCTTCGCCTATATGACAACTCTCAAGAATTCGTAAATAAGGTTAAAATAAATAAATACTCTGTAATGGGCGAAGACGCTATTCTAAACAAGGTGATAAAAAAAATAAATGAGAGATACAGAGAAGAACTAGAGATTGTATATGGGCTAAAGGGGCATATAGATGTATATCCCAAGAAAGTAGGCAAAGATATTGCTCTACAAAAATTAGCAGATAAATTAGAAATCCCTATGAATCAGGTCATGGCAATAGGAGATTCGGAAAACGACTTAGCTATGATCAAGGCAGCAGGTTTAGGTATTGCAATGGGAAATGCATTCGTACATGTAAAAAAACAGGCAGACTTTGTGACAAAGGCCATTGATGAAGATGGAGTGGCTGTGGCTATTGAGAGGTTTATTATATAATGTTATGTATTAATATGTACCGCATAGCTTTTTTATTTAGAGGGATTTCTAAAAATGAATTTTTACAATGTATTTTTGAATTAATATAGAAGAGAGTAGCTTATAAAAATATACTTCTAAATTAAATATTTGCTAAAAAAGGCGATATTTATTCAGCTCTTTATGTATAATTAAATTGTAGGTAGATTTAACATAACTGTAAAACATTAATCGAGGAGGAAGATAAATGATCATTATCGGAGAAAAAATTAATGGAGTAATTCCAGCCGTAAAAGAAGCAATTGAAAAGAGAGACGCAGAATTTATTAGGGATAGAGCTATTAAGCAAGCAGAAGCAGGTGCAGATTATATAGATGTATGTGCTGCTACAACTCCTGAAATAGAAGTAGAAACCTTAAAGTGGTTGGTTGAGATTGTACAAGATGCAGTCGATACGCCAATTTGTATCGATAGCCCTAATCCATTCTTTTTAAAAGAACTTCTTCCATTAATTAAAAAACCTGGTTTAGTTAATTCTGTCAACTTAGAGAAAATACTAGATACAGATCAAGATAAATGTGATGTGATTTTTCCATTAATTGAAGGGACAGATTGGGGCGTTATTGCTTTGACTTGTGATAGTGAACATGGAATGCCTCAAGATGTGCCTACAAGAGTTGAAATCACAAAAGGCATTGTAGAAAAGGCCGCAAAATACGGAATTACACCAGATAAAATACATATCGATCCATTAGTAATGGCTCTTTCTACAGACAATAACTCCCTTCTTAATTTTTTAGAGAGCATCGAAAAGATTAAAGTCATTTATCCAACTATTAAAATAACGTCAGGATTAAGTAATATTTCTTTCGGTATGCCTGCAAGAAGAACCATAAATCAAAATTTTATGACGCTAGCAATCTATGCTGGAATGGACTCTGCTATTATGGATCCTTTAAACAAAGGCGTTATGAGTTCTATCTATGCAACAGAGGCACTTGTTGGAAGAGATAGACATACTAGAAAATATTTAGCAGCATTTAGAAAAGGAAAAATTGGATGAGTTTTAAAATAACCATAACAAGTGTAATCGATATCTAAAATTGAAGATTTAAACTTAATGATTCTAAGCACAAAAATTCATGCAATTACTGTAGGTATAATAGCTTTTAATACAGAAATCAAAACTTGTAAATAAACTCACTATAGCATATACAAAACTATAAAAGAGTTTTATAAATTCTTAAATGCGGTAGCTTTCTATGATATAATTATAGAAGGCTATTTGTTGTGCAAAAACATTATCATAAGAGTTGGTGTTTGTATCTAATCGTTTATCCAAGCTAAAAGAACCCTATATTTAATCTTTTACAATTGCAGAAGGCAGTGAAGAAAAATGATCTATATTCTAATTATACTTTTTATCATATTTATGGACCTAAGCTCAAAAAAGTACATGACAGAGTATCTAAAAGTAAATTCCTTTAAAAGGATTACAAAACATTTTTATCTCAATCTAATGATCAATAGAGGCGCTTTTTTAGGCTTGCTAAAAAATAGACAACGCCTTTTAAAAACGATTACTGTCATTTCCCTTCTTGCTCTAGTAGGGGTTCTGTTTTTTTGTTCTGAAAACAACGCAGAACCAGGGAAGCTGCTCGCTTTGTCTTTTCTTATCGGTGGGGCAAGTGGAAACTTTATAGACCGATTGTCTAATGGCTACGTTACAGACTTTTTATATATTAAATATAAGAAACTTCCTATATTTAATATGGCGGATGTCTTTATTTTCTTAGGTTCCATTTTGTTAGTTAAATATTCTCTATAATAAGGATTTTACAGTATTTAAATAGCTCTTAAATTGGAGTAAGAAATAAAATTATAATAATAAATACTTAAATTCTGTAAAGATTTTACTATATATGAAAATCTTACTTTAAATAGGAATATTTGCGTGAGAAGATGGTAACACTGTTATTAGAAAGGTCTGTAAAAAACAAAAAAATCGTTTTCAAAGAAATAACTATACATAATATAATATACATATAAATATGTCAATATAGAATTTGCTTTTTTCAATAAAAATATGTTATAATGTATATATAGCCGCATTCAAATTCCAATACAAGGACTTGTAGGAAGAAGATTGAGCGGTTTTTATATATTTCTTTCAAAGTAAAT
>CAZVEI010000027.1:0-6302 GCA_964626295.1 uncultured Alkalibaculum sp. | reverse complement strand
GTTAAGAGTAGAAAGGAGATGTACTCCTCGGAATTACTCGATTATTACAGAAATCGAGACAAACAAGACAATTATAGGTTGCTGTTTAAATATTGAGAGGGGAAGACTTATGAATATTATTAATAAATTAGTAAAACACGACAATTTTGGCGAAGGAAGTATCGTCAAATACAACAATAATGTTGTAGAAATACAATTTAAAACTGGAAATAAAAAATTTATCTTTCCAGATGCATTTGCATCTTATCTGACTATTCTTGATCAAAATTGTGCATCAGATATTAAAAAATTGATTGAACATAATGAGACCGAACGTAAAAAGAAAGAATTAGAGATGGAAAAGAAAAGATTAATTGAAACTCAAGAGCGAGAACGCCGTTTAGAAGTAGAAAAGTTCATGAAGAGCAATAAAATTCATCCTAGTTCACAAGCTGTATTCTGGTGCCAAGAAGAAGATTTAGATCAAACATTTGCTGATTGGAAAGTTTATACCGGCGTAATAAAAAGTGGTAGTAAAGTAGGTCAACCAAATCGTCCTATAAGAATGCATCAAAATAGCGCTTGTCTATTAACTCAAAGAAATTCTAGCGAACCAGAAGATCGAAGAAAAATAGTCGGCGCATACATGGTGAATGAAATGTTTTCAGGTAATCAATGCGAAGATGGGTATATTCCTGCTCACTCAATATACAAAATTCGATTAACAGAGGAACAATCTGAAAAAATGTTATTTTGGAATTATTACATTAACAAAAGATATCCTCAAAATACTACGTGGAACACGGGTATATATCGTTACTTTGAAAATATATGTATGGCGCAAATATTACGAGATATTATAGCTTTAAAAGAAGATGAAAAAGAAAAAGAAATTGCACAAAACTTTTATAAGCACTTCTGCAAAATGAACAATCTCGTTGAAAGCCAAATTCCAAAGCCAAATGGCGTATTAATAAGTAATGCGAATACCTTAGTAGAAGCTACAAATTAATATAAATACTAAATTTAATAGTTTGTGATATTTAAAAAAACTCCCTGTTTTCTTGCAGGGAGTTTTTTTAAAATAAGAAAGTGTAACTTGTATGCTTCTATATGCGAAATATAAGCATAATATAATATTCTTAGAGATTGTCTGCTAGTCAATTAATGGTATAATCAATGTATAAAAAAATTAAATATTGAAAGGAGTTGTATTAATGAATTTAAACAAATGGCACAAGGTATTGATTTCATATGGTTTTCCCTTATTCGTTTTACTTATTGTCTGGTATATTACTTTAATCCCTTTATCTTTTCAGTCTCTAGGATTCTGGTTTTGCTTGTTCTCATATATTGCCGTGAGTACAGTGCTTTGGATGATTTTAAACGGCCGTGAAGGCACAAAAACATTTAAAATCTCTTCAGCCTTAATAGCAATTGGCATTGTAGTAATTATTATAGGTAGCATTAGTGGTTCTGCAATTTTTCGTTCTAGAGGATATGCCAATATATTGACTTATGCGGAGGGTGATTTTGAAGCAGATCTTACTATTAAAGAACCATCAAATATTCCAACTATAGATCGAGAGATGGCAGGAAGATTAGGAAGTCGTAAAATTGGAGAGGTTCTTAATCTCGTTTCTCAATTTGACGTAAGTAGTGAATACACTCAGATTGCTTACCAGGGTAAATCTGTACGAGTTTCTCCACTTCAATATGTAGGCTTTTTTCGCTGGTTAACCAATCGAAGTGAAGGAATTCCTCATTACATTACTGTAGATATGGTCTCTGGGGAATCAGAGTTAGTTAATCTTAAAGAAAATATTCGCTATTCTCATTCTGGATTTTTTAATGACGATATTAACCGCCATATCTTCTTACATTATCCAACAACTTTATTTGAAAATCCAGCTTTTGAATTAGATGAAGAAGGCAATCCCTATTATATTGCACCAATTCTTCAAAAGAAATTCAGTTTTCTAGGGCCAACAGATGTAGTAGGAGCTTTTGTCGTTGATGCAACTAATGGCGATATTAACAGATATGATTTAAAAGACATTCCGGATTGGGTGGACCGAGTATATCCAGCTGATATGGCAATGCGACACATTAATTACAATGGAATGTATCAAAATGGATTTTTAAATAGCATGATTACAAAAAGAGGAGTAATCCAAAATGCAGAAGGATATAATTATATTGTATTAAATGATGATTTATATCTTTACACTGGATTAACATCTGTGGTATCCGATGAGTCAAATATAGGCTTTACTTTGGTTAATTCTCGTACAAAAGAGGCAAAAAGGTATAATATAAGTACTGCGACGGAATGGAGTGCTATGGAGAGTGCTCAAGGCTCTGTCCAAGAAAAGGGATACATCAGCACATTCCCATTGCTATTTAGAATGGAAGGGAAGCCTGTCTATCAGCTTTCTCTAAAAGACGAAGCAGGTTTAATTAAACTTTACGCTTTTGTTAATGCAACAAATTACCAAAATGTAGGAATAGCTAGTACTTTATCTGCTGCATGGAGTAATTTTACAGGTGGCGTTGTTTCAAGCCCAGAAGAAGAAAAAGATCCAAGCGTAGAGACTACAAGTATCGATGGCAAAATCGCCGCGATTGCAAGTGCAGTAGTAGGCGGAGAGACCACTTATTTCTTTACCCTTGAGGGAAATGATCAAGGTATTTACACAGCTAAAGTTTCTATAAACAAAGAATTGCCTTTTATTCAAGCAGGGGATTTGGTGACAATAGAGGTAGCAGGTAGTGAGGTAGTTTCTTTGGTGAAAGAATAAATTTAAAGCTGAAAAACAAATCTCGCGTAGAGGCGGGATAGGGTAACATAAGAGGTGTAGTCTCATTTGGCTAAGGTAATGCGAGTATAAGATTTAATAGAATTAAATTCCTAAAAATTAAAAATAATTTTTTGAATTTTTGCATAGGATTTTTAGAAATTGACATAATAAGATTATAAAGTAGTGCAGAGGAGCAGTTAGCAAGAGTAGCAAGTATTGAAAATCGAGGAGAGAGGTGACGTGAG
Source organism: uncultured Alkalibaculum sp. (assembly GCA_964626295.1). GTDB lineage: Bacteria > Bacillota > Clostridia > Eubacteriales > Alkalibacteraceae > Alkalibaculum. The sequence goes on along the minus strand of CAZVEI010000027.1, from coordinate 3,277 downwards.
TTGAAAAGCTTAATTTACCACGAACCAGAGATTCGAAATATTTCCGGCGCTCCAACAATAAACAAAGGCTTAGACATTTGGCCAAAGGTTATACGAGCAGTAAGGTAGCTAAACTATTTGCTTTATAGCAAATAATAATTTTGTCAAACAGTTCATTGTGTAACATTTATCTCTTTAGAGGTTTATGGACAATGAAAAAATGGTTCCTCTTCACTCTTTATGGCAGGGAGCTTTTCCCTGCTTTTTTTCGTGAAACAGTGAGCCAAGCAAAAACGCAGCTTTTGCAGTATCCATGATATGCTATAGACAAATGGCTTGCCAATTTGGCTGTGGTATGTCATGAATACGTAAATAAAAACTTGTTTTACTTGGCGAATGGCGCGACTTCAGAAATGAGCGTAGCGAATTTCTGAAGTCTAACTTATAAAAAAAGAACGCATCTTTCGATGCGCCCTTGTAAAGGTTATTTATATTTTGTATAAGGTAAAGTTTTATAATCTAGGATTGCTTTTCTAGAAAGCTGACCCGAGAAGAATACATCTAAGCTAGTCCTCTAAAAGCTTTTATATAGAACTTACAACATAAAACTTAGAACTAAATGGTCGAAGGCGCTTTACTAAGCTTCCATGAACATTCCGATGTCGCCTTCTACATCTGAAATAGTGCCAATGCCAAATGTATCAACTAGCACTTTTGCTACATTAGGTGATAAGAATGCTGGCAATGTTGGTCCTAAGTGAATATTTTTTACTCCTAAGTATAATAGAGCTAAAAGTACGATAACTGCTTTCTGCTCATACCAAGCAATATTATAAGTAATAGGTAGATCGTTAATATCATTTAATTCAAATACTTCTTTTAATTTTAGTGCGATTACTGCTAAAGAGTAAGAGTCATTACATTGTCCTGCATCTAACACTCTTGGAATGCCACCAATATCGCCAAGTTCTAATTTATTGTATCTGTATTTTGCACAACCGGCTGTTAAAATGATTGTTTCTTGTGGTAATTTTTTAGCAAATTCAGTGTAGTAATCTCTGTCTTTCATTCTTCCATCACAGCCTGCCATAACGAAGAACCTCTTAATAGCACCTGATTTAACAGCTTCTACTACTTTGTCTGCTAAGCTAATAACTGTAGCATGAGCAAATCCGCCGACGATTTCGCCTTTTTCAATTTGAGTTGGAGCTTTGCATTTTTTAGCATGATCGATGATTCTTGAGAAATCTTTTGGTTTTCCATCTACACCCTCTGCTATATGTTTTACTCCTTCAAAACCAGTAGCTCCAGTAGTGTACATTCTGTCTTTGTACTCTGGTTTTGGAGGTACAAGGCAGTTTGTTGTCATTAGAATAGGGCCGTTAAAGCTCTTAAATTCTTTATCTTGTTTCCACCATGCGTTTCCGTAGTTTCCAACAAAGTGCTTGTATTTTTTGAAAGCAGGATAGTAGTGAGCAGGAAGCATTTCACTGTGAGTGTATACATCTACACCTGTTCCTTCTGTTTGTTTTAATAATTCTTCCATATCTTTTAAATCGTGACCGCTGATTAAGATACCTGGGTTTTTGTTTACACCAATATTTACTTTAGTGATTTCAGGTGTTCCATATGTAGATGTATTAGCAGTATCAAGTAGTGCCATAGCGTCTACTCCGTATTTACCACATTCTAATACAAGAGCTACTAAGTCATCTGCGCTTAAGCTGTCATCTAATGTAGAAACTAATGCTTTTTGCATAAATGCATTGATTTTTTCGTCTCTAGCACCTAAATTGTCTGCGTGTTTTACATAAGCAGCCATACCTTTTAATCCATAAATCACTAATTCTCTAAGAGATCGAACATCTTCATTTTCTGTTGCAAGAACGCCAACTTTTGGTGCCTTTTCTTTTAATTGCTCTGTAGTGTACTCTACTTGAGTTTTGTTTCCGCCTGAGAATAAACTAAAGATTTTTTGTAAAATGCCTTCTGAATTTACATTGCTAGATCCCCATGTAGCTGCATCATGTAAATTGCTAAGTTTTCCACCAGCTTTTTCTACTTGAACTTTTAGATCATCTCTCAAACGTAAGCCTTTTTTAATATTTGTTTCAAAATAATTCTTATCAAAATTTGCATTTGTAATAGTAGAGAAAAGGCTATCAACGATGAAATCATCTGCTTCTGCATTTTTAATACCTAATTCATTTGCTTTTGTGCCATAAATGGAAATTCCTTTTAATACGTAAATTAATAAGTCCTGTAATTGTGCTACATTTTCATCTTTTCCACAAACTCCTCGTACTGTACATCCAGTACCTTTTGCCGCTTCTTGACATTGGTAACAAAACATGCTCATAATAACGCCCCTTTAATAAATTATTTTTATATTCAATATGATAAAGTAAAACTTTACATATATTTGTGAACTTCTCTTTCGATAATTCTAGTATAAAGATTTGTTATAAAGTAATCGGTACCTAAGGTTACGAAATTGTTTATTTGTTTTATAAAAAAGTGGATGATTTGTAATCATCCACTTTACTAATATACCATATTTTAGCTACAAACTCAATTAAGCTTTTGCAATATCAAGATAATACTGTAATTATATATGATATGATTAATTTCGAATTCCATTTTTGTTGCTATAACAAAATCTTATATTTTTCTCCATTATATAGTATTTATACTATTATACGTTAGAGATTTACTTGTATTCGCAAGTTAAGAAAGGCATGAAAAGTTTTCAGTTGGCTAGATCTTTTCAGATTATTATTGATTTAGCAATTGAAAAGAATTAGAATAAAATGTAAATATATGAATAATGAAAGGGATATTACAATTTTATTTAAATGATACATGGTAAGATAGATTAAGTGTATTAAAAAGATAGGGCGGAGGTGAATTATGAAAAAAGATAAAATTGGCGCTGTAATTGCAGTAGCTGGAATGTCTTCTAGAATGAAAGATTTTAAGCCTTTGATGAAGATTGAAAACAAAACAATTATTGAAACAACTGTTGAAAATTATAAACGTGCAGGTGTTGATGAAATTCTTCTAGTTACAGGATATCGAGGGAGTGAAATCGAGGAAGTCCTTAAGGATCAAGAAGTTGATTTTGTAAGAAATACAAACTACGAATCAACTCATATGTTTGACTCCATTTCTATGGGCCTTAGAGAAATAAAGGATAAAGTAAATTACGTATTTTTATCTCCTGGTGATAGTCCATTTGTTCAGCAGTTTACGCTGAAAAAGATGATAGAAGAGATAGAAAATTCTAAAATAAAATTAG
>CAZVEI010000026.1:0-12687 GCA_964626295.1 uncultured Alkalibaculum sp. | reverse complement strand
GTTGTACTTAATACAATACAAATTCCAGAAGAAAAGAAACTTGATAAAATGAAAATATTATCCGTAGGGCCGCTTTTTGCAAAAGCGATCGATCGGGTTCATGATAGTAGATCATTAAGTAAATTATTTGACTAATTAGAAATAGGTGATTCTTTGAAGGCAATAGTAGGTCTAGGCAATCCTGGGGCTCAATATTCTACTACTAGACATAATATAGGGTTTCAAGTCATCGATTCTATTGCTGATAGTTATGCGGTGAACTTTAAATCCAAGGGAAAATCTCATATAGGGACATTTTTCTTAGATGGAGAAAAAGTTCTTCTAGTAAAACCCCAGACTTTTATGAATCTAAGTGGTGAAAGCGTCCTTGAAGTAGTAGATTACTACGATTTAGAGATGGAAGATCTTCTGATCATCTACGATGATATTGACATTGATATAGGCAAGATTCGAATAAGGCAAAAAGGCAGTGCAGGGACACATAATGGAATGCGTTCTATTATATATTGCTTAAAAAGTGATGAAATGCCTAGAATACGAGTTGGTATTGGAAAACAAGACAATATTCCATTAGACAAATACGTTTTAGGAAAATTTGCTCCTGATGAATTGCTAATCGCAAAAGAAAGCGTTGGAAAAGCATCAAAGGCAGCTTTATCTTTTGTAAAAGAAGGCATGAATCTCTGCATGAATAAGTATAATATACGATAAGGCACTTGCTATTTAAGAAAGATAGATTTTTTTGAAGTATCCAGCTATGACTACGTTCTTTTTAGGTGGTCAGGTAGTAAGGTGGTCAAGTGGTCAGCAAAACCTAAACTCGCCTTTAGGCGATATGTTTTAAACAGCTGCTTGAACAATTGTTTAACTACTGCTCAACTATTGTTAAAAACTAGTATGTAAGCAACATAATTCAATAAGTAAAAATAATCTCTATGTTGCTAAAGTAATGTAGAGACGAAACACCTATGCCCGGTTATTAAAGCCGGGCTAGTGGTATTTAGAGGTGAATAATGAACAATTTGTTACAGAATGCCATATTGAGTACAAAATCTTATAGTCGTCTAATGGACGAACTTAATAGTAAAGATCATGTGGGTATCGTTAATATTGATGAGGGTTTGGCTCTTGTTTATGGAGCAAAGTTAATGGAGAAGGAGAATATGCTTCTCATATGTGAAAATGAGCTACAAGGGGAAAAAATCACAAGAAGTCTTAATGAGATTTCTCCTGGAGTTGCTATTTTCCTTCATTCTGAGCCAAGTCATTTTTATTTTGTCAACTCTCATAGTAAGGAACTAACTCACGATCGAATTCGAGCTTTTTACGAGATTCTTTTCCATAAAAAAAGAATCATCGTAACACCATTAGAATCTTTGTATAAAAAGCTAATGCTTCCAAAGGAATATAAAAGTTTATTTAAAACCATAAAAGTGGGCCAAATCATCGAAATGGATGATCTCGCCAAACAGCTTACAGATTATGGCTATCAACGTTGTGAAATAGTAGAAAATCCAGGGCAATTTTCCATCAGAGGGGGAATTGTAGATGTATTTAATGTAATTGACAAAAATCCCATTAGAATCGAATTCTTTGATGATGAAATTGATTCCCTTCGGATCTTTGATATAGAAAGCCAACAGTCTATGGAAAAACTTGATAAATTAAAGCTTTCACCTGCTCATGAAATCCTATTTAAGGATTATGAAAAACAAGAACTTTATGATGCTTTACAGAAGGACCTAAAGAAAAAGACAAAAAAGGCTACGGAAAGAGACAAAAACTTAGAAAACTTAGGAGAGAGCTATCTTAATGAACAAGTAGAAAATCTAGAAGGGTTAATACCTTATTACAAAGGAGAGCTATGCTCTTTGATTGATTACTTTAACCAAGATGCTTATTTTCTATTTTTTGATGGAGATCGCTTTAAAAACCAATTTGAAAGCTTTTCTAGTCAATTAAAAGAAGACTTTCAAAGCTTATTGGAAAGAGGTGAGATCTTCCCTAACTTCTTCCAACGCTTTTTTACTTTTGAACAAATAGAGGGTTTTCTACAAGAACGGAAGACTATTGACTTTCAGAGTTTAAGCAAGAAGTTTAATTTTATAAAGCCCCAATCTATAATTGAGGTGAATTCAAAAGAGGTATACTCTTTTTATGGGAAAGTTCCTGAATTTGTAGATCAATTAACCCAATGGAAAAAAGAATCCTATACCGTTCTCATCCTTGGTCAAGACAAAAAGAGATGCAATAATATAGTTGATATGCTTTCTAATTATAGCATAGAAGGGCATATTCAAAATGAGAATATCCTGAGCAAAAAGATAAATATCTTGCAAGGATCTTTAGAAAAAGGATTTATCTTATACGAAGATAAATTAGTTGTTATATCCGATCGGAATATCTTTAAAGAAAAAGCAAAGAGCAAAAAGAAAAAGAGCAACAAAAAGGGTAAAAAAATAGAATCCTTTACAGAGCTAAAAATAGGAGATTATATTGTACACGATACTCATGGTATCGGTGTATATGCTGGAATAGAGCAAATTGCTGTAGAAGGTATAAAAAAGGATTATCTCCACTTAAAGTACGCTAAAGGGGACAAACTTTATATTCCAGTAGACCAAATGGATTCTGTACAGGTTTATATTGGGTTTGGTGATAAAAAGCCTAAAGTTAATAAACTAGGAAGTGCAGAATGGAAGAAGTCAAAGCAAAAAACAAAAGAGTCTGTAACAGATATGGCCAAAGAGCTACTAGAAGTTTACGCTAAGAGGAGAACGGCCAAGGGTTACTCTTTTTCAAAAGACAGTAATTGGACGAAAGAGTTTGATGAAAAATTTCCTTATGAAGAGACTGGGGATCAGCTACAAGCCATTGAAGATGTTAGCGGAAGCATGGAATCCAATATGCCTATGGACCGCCTAATTTGTGGAGATGTAGGCTATGGTAAAACGGAAATAGCCATAAGAGCAGCTTTTAAATGCATTATGGACAATAAGCAAGTTGCCATGCTAGTACCTACGACAATTCTTGCCCAACAGCACTACAACAGTTTTATGGATCGTTTTGAAGATTACCCTATACGCATCGAAATGCTTTCTCGCTTTAGGACGAAAAAACAGCAAGAAAAAATTATTGAGGATATAAAGAGAAACCAAGTAGATATCATCATTGGAACTCATCGTTTGTTATCAAAAGACGTAAAGTATCACGATTTGGGGCTGCTTATTGTGGATGAGGAACAACGTTTTGGCGTCAAGCATAAAGAGCAGATTAAGGAGTTAAAGACCAATATAGATGTCCTAACCCTTAGCGCTACGCCGATACCGCGTACTCTTCATATGTCTTTAATAGGAGCAAGGGATATGAGCATACTAAACGAGCCACCTCATAATCGAACACCGGTACAGACTTATATCATGGAGTACAATGAAATACTCATACGAGATGCTATTAACCGGGAATTGGCTCGAAAGGGTCAAGTTTATTATGTTTACAATAAAGTATACGACATTGAAACCATAGTTGCAAAGGTATCTAGAATGGTACCAGAGGCGAGAATTGCTGTAGCTCATGGAAAAATGACAGAAGCCCGATTAGAGAATATTATGATGGATTTTATGGATTACGAATACGATATTTTAATATGCACTACAATTATCGAATCAGGACTTGATATTTCAAATGCGAATACGATTATTATAGAAGATGCAGATCGTATGGGACTTTCTCAGCTTTATCAGCTAAGAGGTAGAGTAGGTCGTTCAAATAGATTGTCTTACGCTTATATCACTTACCGAAAAGATAAAACCCTCAGCGAAATTGCAGAGAAAAGACTTAAAGCCCTTAGGGACTTTACAGAGTTTGGTTCAGGTTTTAAAATTGCCATGCGAGACCTTGAAATTAGAGGAGCAGGTAATATGCTAGGCTCTAGACAGCATGGGCATTTAACTACTGTTGGTTATGACATGTACTGTAAGATTTTAGATGAGGCCGTAAAAGAGTTAAAGGGAGAAGAGACTGCGCCACAAGTAAACACTACAATAGAATTAGATGTAGATGCCTATATTCCATCGACCTATGTAGAAAGCGAAAAACAAAAATATCAGCTGTATAAAAAGATCATCGGCATTGAAAGCCAAACAGAATTAAATCAAATTGAAGAAGATATTGAAGACCGTTACGGGAATTTGCCAAAAAGTGTTCAAAATCTTCTCAATATTTCCTATATTAAAAAGATGTCTTCTGACCTAGGAATTGATAAAATAAAAGAGGCAAAGGATGCAATCACCTTTACCTTTGAAAAGAATTTCTTTTTAAGCATGGAGGAGATTAAAGAAATAATTAAGGAATATCCTGTACAATTTAATATGGACCGCTCAGGAAATACAAGCCTCGTTCTTAAAAAGTCTGTGCAAGATAAAAACATTCTCATTAGCTTAAAAGCCTTTGTAGAGAAGATTAAAACGATTAAAGGCCAGGAAAACTCCGTATAATATCCAATGAACAATGAACAATGAACAATGAACGTGTAGAGAACGGAGCCCTCTCCGTTCCGCAAGTAAACCAATAATTTAAGGGAGGAAACAATTTGATTAAAAGAAAGAGTACTCTACTAGCACTTGTGCTTGCTCTGGTTATAGGCTTTAGTGGCTGTAGTTTAGTTCAAGTAAATCCAGAACAAGATATGAAAAGAGTTGTATACAAGACAAAGGATGGGGAAGTGACTAAGAAAGAATACACAGAATTATTAACTTATTACGAGATGGTTTACCATTTAAATGGCCTTGAGATGCCAAAAGATGAGGAGCTTACCACCTTAAAAGAAGAATTATTAGATACTTTAGTTGAGATCCATTTGTTAAAATCAGAAGGTGTAAAAAATGAATCCAAAATCAACGCAGAGGAAATACAAACTCAAGTAGAGTCGACACTTTCTAATCTAAAGTCTGGTTTTGAGTCTGAAGAAGAATATAAGAAATTTATTACAGACAAAAACCTTACTGTAGAAGAATTTGAAGCTTTTATTAAGGGTTATACAGAAGATATAAGCTATGCAAATGCTTTTATTGAAACTTATACAAACCAGCTATCTGAAAGCGGTGAAGAAGCTAAAAAGCTCGTTGTTACTGTAGACGACGCAAAATTGATGAAAGATGAATTGTATTATTATTTATCTCAAGTGGAATTAAACTACTATATGACTACTGGTAGCGGCTTGCCTACAGATGAAGAGTCTATTAAAGCAACGTACAATCAAATACAAAATCAAATGGCTACTTCTTATTTAGTTCGAAAAGATGCAGAAAAACAAGGTATAAAGATTGATGGCAAAATCCTCACTGAAAAACAAGACGAGATTAAATCACAATTTGAAAGTTTTTATGGTGAAGACGTCATAAATTATTTAAAGAGCTATTATATTTCAGAAGCTCGCTACGATGAGCTGACAAAATCTGATGCATTGACGAGACTTTACGAGGAAGCTATAAGCGAGAATTTCAAGAAGGATACAGATATAACAAAAAAAGAAATCGAAACCTATTACAAGGAAAACAAAGAATCTTATAATACAAGTACAGTATCTGCTAAGCATATATTGACTACTTCAGAAGATTTGGCAAAGACGATTAAAAGTGAAATAAAAGACGCGGATAGTTTTGAGGCAGCTTTAGAAAAGTATAAAGATCATGAAGAAGTATCCGAAGCTGCAGATTTAGGAGAAGTTGGTTATGGAAAAACGGTAGCTGAATTCGAAGAAGTTGCCTTCAAATTAAAACCTGGCCAAATTAGCGACGTAGTAAAAACGGATTTTGGCTATCATATTATTTACGTCTATGATGAAAATATCGTGGGACTTCCTACTTTAGAAGAGAAAACCGATGAAATAAAAGAAAATTTAGTAAACGAAAAAGTAAACACGAAATTAAATTCTTATAAAGATGAACTCCTAAAGGATGGAAAAGTGAAAAACGAAGAGATTGTAGATCCTTTTGAGACCTTTATTGACAATTTAAAAGAAGAATACAAAGTAAAAACGTATCCTAAAGTGTTAGATTAGGGGAAAGAGGTTCTTTCGTGAAAAGAGTACAGATTGTCTTTGTACTAGTAATCCTGCTTTTGATTAGTGGCTGCACATCGAATAGCGATGTTGTAGCTACAATCAACGATGAGAATATTGTAAAGGAACAATTAAATAAGCAACTAGTCTTAACGGAAATAAGCTATGCTCTAAATGGCTACGATTTTCCTAGTGGTGGTGGACAGCGAAAAGATTTAGAAGAAAAACTCATAAAAGAATTAGCAGAGTCTTACGTATTAGCACATTTGGCTAAAAATGAGGGGATAGAGATAGAAGAGCAAAAAGCTTTAGCTCAAAGAGATACCCTTGTAGACACCATTGTTTCCTTCTTTGGAAGTGATGAACAATATCATGAGTTTCTAAAGGAAAAGGGTCAAGATAAAGATGGTTTTGACGAGTACCTTTTAGATCTAGCTAAAGAAAATGAGTATATTTCTAAATTATATGAAATAATAACACAAAACACATCCATTCGTTCTGAAGAAATGTTAACTTACTACGAGGAACATATTGAGTATTATAACTATAGTAGCAAATCTATTATAAATATTGAGGCGGAAGATCAAAAAACAGCTCAAAAAATGTACAATAGGATTAAGAAGAAGAAGTTGAGTTTTGAAGAAGTCCTAAAAGAATTTGAAGGGCAAAAAGGTGTAGATGTTTCCGACTTAGGTCCTACATACTATAGCAGTAATGAACAAGAGTACTCTGAAATTGTTTTTTTAACAAAAGTAGGGGAAGTGAGCTCCGTTTTTGAAAGTGGAGGAAAATATCACATAATCTACGTTTATGACGAAGATATTCAAGAGTCAATACCTTATGAAGAAGCAATGACGAGGGTAGAAAAAGATGTCCTAAAAGCGACAAAGGATGCAGCCTACAAAAACTACGTAGAAGAGCAGATGGAAAATTACCATATTAGACTAAAATAGAAAAAAATTGAATAAAAAACTTATCTAATAGAATACTAAATTTTAGACAACAGTATCTATTAGGAGGTAATAAATTGAAAGCAACCGGTATTGTTAGAAGAATAGATGATTTAGGCAGAATCGTTATACCAAAGGAAATAAGACGTACTTTGCATATAAGAGAAGGAGATCCACTAGAAATTTATACGGATCGACAGGGAGAGGTGATCTTAAAGAAATACTCCCCTATTGGGGAATTAGGAACATTTGCTCAAGAGTATGCAGAGTCCATATTCCAAACTGCTAAGTATATGGTGTGTATATGTGATCGCGATAATATTATAGCTCTCTCAGGCTTGCCAAAGAAAAACTTATTAAATAAAAAGATTAGCCCTCAGATAGAAAAGGTAATAGAAGATCGAAGAACTGTCGTAGGGGACAAAGTGACGGGAAGCGAGTACTCTTTATTGGCAGATGAAGATGAAGATTTATTCGTCTGTGTAATATCCCCCATTCTAGCTCAAGGAGATCCTATTGGTGCCTTAATACTATTATCAGAAGATCACAATGTGAAATTAAGCGATAATGAAGTAAAAATTGCAGAGATCGGCTCAAGTTTCTTAGGGAAGCAGATGGAGCAGTAAAAAAGTCACCTTTGGTGGCTTTTTTACGTTCTACCTTCTAAGTAAAAGCAGGTCGTCAGCATTAAGGGGTCAGCAAAACCTTAAAAGCAGAAAAAACAAAACTCGCATTTAAGCGAGCATTGCATTTGCTGACCACCAGATAATGTGACTACCTGTTTTCCGCTAAAATCACGAATATTTTCCATTTCCACGCGTATGTTTTATTGATAACCAAAACATAAACATACGGGGGTTACTTACATGTCACGAAATTCCTACGTACGAGGTGCGGGAATATTAGCTATAGGAGGGCTTTTATCGCGGTTTATAGGGCTTTTTTATAAAGCTGCTGTAACCAAAATTTTAGGCAGTTATGCTATGGGTCTCTACTACAATGCATTTTTTGTCCTCAATTTTTTCTTGAGTTTTATCATATCAGCAGTACCTATTACCTTATCCAAAATGATTGCTGAAAAGCGCACTTTAGGTGAAACAAAAACCATTAATAAGATTATGCTTGTAGTAACTTCACTCTTAAGTTTAATAGGGGCTTTTTTTACTTGCGTTATGATTTTTTATGGCAGATCCATTATTGCCTTCGCAGGTTGGGATGAAAATACATACTACCCACTAATTGGATTGTCCTTTGCACCTTTATTTATCGTATTTGTCTGCATTATTAGAGGGTATTTCCAAGGAATTAACAAGATGGAGCCTACGGCAAAATCTCAAATAGCAGAATCTCTTGCTCGGTTGTTTGTCGGAGTACCCCTTTGTTATTATATGACAAATACCTATAATACTTCATTGGGAGCTGGTGGAGCTACTTTTGCCATATCTGTAAGCGAAGCAGCTGGCTTAGTGGTCTTATTTGCTGCATATACGAGATACATGAGAGGAAGTGCAGTTGGTTTAAATCAAAGCCAATCTGTAGACAATACACAGACCATCGTAAAAAACTTTTTGTCTATAGCAGTCCCCGTCTCTATTACGTCATTACTACTATCTCTCAACGGCATGGTAAATTCCGTTACCTATGCACCTAGATTAGCTATTGCAGGGGTTCTCATTGAAGATGCTACTAAAATGTTTGGTGACTACTCTAATGTAAGTACTTTAATCAATATCCCCATGACCATAAGCATGGCCGTATCGACGGCAATCCTCCCAGCTATTGCAGAATCCTATGTAAGAAAAGACATGGCATCTATTTGCAGAAAAACGGAATCTGCAATGAGAATCATATTTATAGTAGGTTTTCCCTGTATTGTAGGCTTAAGTTTATTCTCAAATCAAATATTTAGCCTTGTTTTTAATGATTCGATTTATGGAGGTCATATCTTAACCTATAGTTCTTTTTCCATTCTGTTTATTATGATATCTTCAACCCTACAGACTATATTACAAGCAATGAGTGTATTTAAACAAGTTATGAAAGACATTGTAGTAGGAACTATCGTCAAATTTATATTGAATTACACATTAATAGCCATTCCGGAGCTAAATATAGACGGCATGGTCATTAGCAACTTTGTCTCTTTTGGGCTTATTGCACTATTAAATTATAGAATATTAAAAAAGATTACTGGCTATAGAATGAACATATGGCAAATTATCATAAAGCCCTTACTGTCTAGTTTAATGATGGCTGTATTTTTGTTTTTACTAGGAAATATCCTTTTTGCCTATTTTAGCAATATTGTTGCAATTTTATTAATTATTCTAGCAGCTATACCTTTTTATACAATAGTCTTGTTCGTGACAAAGACCATAAAACAAGAAGACTTAGATAGGATACCTGGAGGCGAGAAACTAGAAAAATACTACCGAAAAAGGTAGAGAATGCAAAAAAAGAATTGAGTACAAAAAAATAGGTGATATAATAACAAAGGTAGTATGGTGCGCGTTGCGTGCCATACTACCTTTATAAAGAAGGGGGATTCATTTGAGTTCGTATATAAAAAGTGCGGGAATATTGGCCATTGGTGGTATTATTTCTAAACTATTAGGACTGTTTTTTAAAATACCGATAGGTAGAATATTAGATAGTTTTGGTTATGGTTTGTACTATAATTCATATAATATCTATAATCTACTATTGACTGTATCCATTGTAGGAATTCCTGTAGCCATATCAAAGATGATTGCAGAGAGAGCATCTATCAAAAATTACTACGGAGTTTACAATGTATTCAAATTGTCTATGCTGCTTTTAATTCTGATAGGTAGCATATCTAGCGCATTCTTATACTTTGGGGCAAATTGGATCATCGACATAGCTGATTGGGATGAAGGCACTTATTATGCCATTGTAGGACTTGCAGCCGCTCCCTTCTTTGTCTCAATTATGTGTGCCATTAGAGGGTTTTTTCAAGGAATGCAAATGATGGCACCTAGTGCCATTTCTCAAATTATTGAATCCTTTGTAAGAGTAATTTTTGGGATTGGTCTATGTATCTACTTGACGAATCAATATGGACAAGCTCAAGGAGCGGGGGGCGCTTCTGCAGGGGCCTCTATAGCAGCGCTTGCTACTACTATTTTCTTGTTACTTGTTATGAAAGTGTTCTTAAAGGATTTTAGAGAACCTATTAATAAGTCTAAGAGAAAGTTTAAACGAGAATCTTATAGGGCGTTGCTTAAAAGATTAGTGGGTATTGCTGTTCCTGTTACTTTAGCTTCTGCTTTTGTATCCTTATTTGGCTTAGTAAACTCCTTTACTTATGTGTCAAGGCTTGGTGTGGCAGGAATAGATCAAAGAATGGCTACCATTTTGTTTGGAGATTTTGGCTTAGGACAAACGATGATCAATGTGCCTTTGACTTTTAGTTCAGCGATGTCTTTGACTTTAGTCCCAGCGATTAGCGCATCTTTTGCCTTAAAGGATCTACAATCTATAAGGCGTAAGACGGAACTAGGCATTCGCACGATGTTGCTCATCTCCTTGCCATGTGCAGTTGGATTATCGATTTATTCACAGCCTATATTCGACTTGTTGTTTCCTTCAGCTCATAGCGGAGGAGCCATCTTAAAGTATTTGGCTTATAGCATAGTATTTATTATGGTGGGTAATATTTTACAAAGCGTATTACAGTCCTTAGACAAATTTAGAATTCCCGTCTTTAATTTGTTTGTTGCCCTCATCGTCAAATTTGTACTTAATTACATTTTAATGGCAATACCAAGTATTAATATTTACGGTATGGTTATATCTAATGTAGGGGCTTTTGCTATCACGAGCTTTTTAAATTATATTGCCATTAAGCAAACGGTAAACATAAAAATAGATGTGGGACAGACTATTATGAAACCTTTAATCGCATCTGGTATTATGGGGGCATTTGGGGTGTACATCTACAATCTATTTAGCAATTTCCTACCAAACACCATCAATGTCTTGATAGCCATAATACTATGTGTTATCGTGTATTTTGTAGCACTTATCCTCATAAAAGGAATAACAAAAGAAGAACTAGCCCTCATGCCAGGAGGGAAGAAAGTTATTAGGAAGTTTCCACGATTGATTAAATAAACTTATAAGCTGAATGCTGGCAGCTGATCGCTAATCAATAAAGTTGCGGCCTAGCACTTTATTGATTAGTTGACAATTTAGAGTTTTAAGTTTAAAATTATGTTTTTGTGATAAAATCAGTATGTAGGGGCAGACCACCCTGTCTCTGTTCATTATTCATTGTTCACTGTTCGCTGCGACGTAAGTCTCATGTTTGCTTTTATTTACCATCTTACCACCTTGGACAGAAAGGATGTGATTCATTGGGGACCATTCACGTTATTGGACTTGGACCGGGGGAATTTGATCATTTGACATTAGAATGTTATAAACTTATGAAAAATGCACCTGTTGTTTATGTTCGAACTACAAAGCACCCACTCATTGAGGATTTGATTAAAGAGGGAATAGCCATTGAAGGTTTCGATTACCTATACGAAGATGCTCAAACTTTTGAAGAAATTTACGAGAAAATTGCATCGATTTTAGTACAAAAAGCTCAATTAGAACAAAAAATCGTCTTCGCAGTGCCCGGACATCCTTTATTTGCTGAGAAAACAGTTGAAATCCTAATAAAAGTATTAGATAATAGACAGGAAGATGGGAGTCTAGAGATTCATTCCAGTATGAGCTTTCTTGATGTAGTAATCACTTCTTTAAGAGTAGACCCTATTAATGGACTTAAAATGGTTAATGCTGTATCATTAGAAACAAATCCACCGGACCCAAGTGTTGGAAATGTTATCACGCAAGTTTATGATCGCTTTGTAGCATCTGATGTAAAATTAGCTTGTTTGGAAATTTATGATGATGAACAAGAAATATACGTTTTGAGTGGAAGTGGTGTAAAAGGCAGAGAGAAACTAGAAAAGATTCCATTGTACCAATTAGACCGAGTTGAATGGATTGACTATTTGACTACAGTATATATTCCACCTGTTGAAAAACCTAAGTTAGAATATATAAATACCTTATTATCTGTTATGGAAAAATTGCGCAGTCCAACAGGATGTTCTTGGGACAAGGAACAAACTCACGATTCTCTTAAAAGATACCTTATAGAAGAAGCTTATGAAGTCATAGATGCCATTGAAAAGAATAATCCAGATAATCTCGTTGAAGAATTAGGAGATTTACTGCTACAAATTGTCTTCCATTGCCAAATTGCAAAAGAAGAAGGATTGTTTGATTTAAGAGATGTAGTAAAGGGTATTAATGAAAAGCTAATCAATAGACATCCACATGTTTTTAATAAAGATGAAAAAACAGATAAGAGTTGGGAAGAATTAAAGAAAAAAGAAAAAGGATTTAAATCCCAATATGAAATCATGGAAGCAATACCAAAATCTCTACCTTCTCTTTATTTAGCTGAAAAAGTTCAAAAGAAAGCTGCTGATGTAGGTTTTGATTGGAATAATCCACTGCCTGCTTTGGACAAGATAGTAGAAGAAAGCCTAGAATTAAAAGAGGCTATGGCAACAATGAATCGTGAAGAGATGATAAAAGAGCTAGGCGATTTGCTATTCTCTGTGGTCAATGTCAGCAGATTACTTCACATTG
>CAZVEI010000025.1:0-12975 GCA_964626295.1 uncultured Alkalibaculum sp. | reverse complement strand
AAAATATAAATAGAGGTGAAAGATTATGAAAAAAAGAATTTTAGTAGCATGTGGAGCAGGTATTGCAACATCAACAGTAGTAAATGATAAGATTACCAACTTATTAAAAGCAAACGGTATTGATGCAGATATTAAACAAATCAAAATCCAAGAAGCAAAGGGTTTAGAAAAAGAAGCAGACTTATTGATTTCTACAACGATCTTACCAACTACTTTTGAAATTCCAACTATTATTGCAACTGCATACATTTCAGGAATTGGTATGGACAAGTTGGATCAAAAAATCTTGGATGCGCTTAAATAAGACGCATCCTCAGATATTATAAATAAAATAACATAAAAAGAAGGGTAGAAAAACTATGAATTCATTATTAGATGTTGTGAATT
This sequence comes from uncultured Alkalibaculum sp., assembly GCA_964626295.1. Lineage (GTDB taxonomy): Bacteria > Bacillota > Clostridia > Eubacteriales > Alkalibacteraceae > Alkalibaculum. Next base: position 12,588 of record CAZVEI010000025.1, on the reverse strand, counting down.
ATATTCTTGGTCTTGGACCAACAGTAATACTGCCATTAACATTGACAATCATCGGCTTAATATTTGGTACAGGCTTTGCAAAAGCTTTTAAATCAGGTATTACTGTTGGTATTGGTATGGTTGGTGTCAACTTAGTTATTGGTGTATTGACAAACAATCTTGGTGCAGCAGCACAATCTATGGTTGAACGTTTTGGTTTAACATTAAACGTTATTGATGCAGGTTGGCCAGCAGCAGCTGCTGCTTCTTGGGCATCTCCAATTGCAGCAATAATTATCCCAGTTGGAATTGCAGTCAATCTTATTATGATTGCTACAAAGCTTACAAAAACATTAAACGTTGATATTTGGAATTACTGGCATTTTATCGCTGCTGGTGCAACAGCATATGTTGTAACTGGTGGAAATATCTGGTTTAGTATTTTAGCAGCAATTATTTATGAAGTTCTTGTATTGATTTTTGCAGATAAATTTCAACATTATTGTGAAGATTTCTTTGGATTAGAAGGCGTATCTTTACCTACAGGATCAACAATCGCTTTTGCAATTATAGGTGTACCAATTGGTAAATTAGTAGGTATGATTCCTGGAATAAATAAATTGAATGCTGATCCAGATACAATTCAAAAAAGATTTGGTATCTTTGGAGAACCAATGATGATGGGATTAATCTTAGGTTTTGTTATCGGCTTATTAGCAGGTTATGATATTGGTAAAGCTGTACAAGTTGCAGTGGCTATGGCAGCTGTAATGTTACTTATGCCTAGAATGGTTAAAATCTTAATGGAAGGTTTGATTCCGATTTCAGAATCTGCAAGAAGTTTCTTGCAGAAACGATTCCCAGGCAGAGACCTATACATTGGTCTAGATGCAGCTTTATCTACAGGACACCCTGCAGTAATTTCAACTGCGCTAATGATGTCCCCTATTGCTTTGCTTATTGCAGTACTTCTTCCAGGAAATGCAGTACTACCTTTTGGTGATTTAGCAACATTAACATTCTACTCTGCGTTTATCGTAGCTTCACGAAAAGGTAATATTATACAATCCGTTATTACAATGGCAATTATCCTTGTTTTCAGTTTATGGATGGCGACAAATTTCGCACTGGTTCATACTGAAATGATGGCAGCAGCACAAGATGTTGGTAATACAATATACTCATCAATAGACTTAGGTGGAAACTTTTTAAACTGGATCATCTTAAAGTTCTCACAAATTATGGCACCATTTGTAGGATAATAAATGATTTTAAACATGGTTCAAGTAGAATACTTGGACCATGTTACTGTATAAAATTAGTTCAATTTAGTTAAATGATAAAGGGGTTTTCTAAGATTCAAGGGGTTATACTATCGAAAAGGAGTGATCATTGTGAAAGCGCAAATTTTATATGATACAAATGTAAACAAGCTTGGGGAAATTGAAGAATCAAAATGTGGGTCTGATGATGTAAGAGTAAAAATTATGGCTACAGGTATTTGCGGTTCCGATTCTCACAAGATGCAGACAAAATGGAAGTATCAATTGCCAGCAGTTATGGGGCATGAATTTACTGGCGAAGTTGTTGAAATAGGTGAAAATGTAACAAATGTTCAACTTGGGGAACGAGTAGTAGGCATCCCTTTTTTGCCATGTAATAAATGCGAATACTGCGAACAAGGGCTCTATTCTTTATGCGATGATTACGAGATGATTGGAACCCACTATCATGGAGCATTTGCTGAAAATACCGTACTTCCTGCAAAAAATGTATTATCGATTGGAGAATTAGATTACGATCAAGCTGCATTAATAGAACCTTTATCTGTTGCACTTCACGGAGTAATAGGTATCAAACCTCAAATTGGTGATACAGTTATCGTCTTTGGCTGTGGCGCAATAGGAATGCTTGCCATTCAAGTATTACTTAACACAGGTGTAAAGGCTATTATAGCAGTAGATATTGACGATGAAAAACTACAACAAGCAAAAGATTATGGATGCAAATATTCTATTAACTCTATGAAGGAAAATCTGGTAGAGAAAGTGAATGAGTATACCAATAATCGAGGCGTAGAAATTGCATTAGAATGCGCTGGTTCTACTATTACGGAAGAACAATGTTTCCGTGTAACAGCAAAAAAAGGAAAAATTGGCTTCTTAGGGATTGCTTATAAAGATATTACAATTCCACAAGAATCTTGGGAGAGAATCTTCAGAAGAGAGTTAACTCTAACTGGCTTTTGGAATTCTTACAGTGCACCATTCCCTGGTAGAGAGTGGTCTTCTGCTATTGATATGATTCGAGATGGAAAAGTAGATGTAAAATCAATGATTTCTCATCGCTATAAATTATCTGAACTTCAAGATGCATATGATATGATTGCTAGTAGAAAAGAAAAATACAATAAAGTAATTATTAAACCACAGGAGGTATAAGTATGAAGGCAGTTGTTAAAACAGCACCAGGTTATGACCAAATGGAATTTTTAGATATTGAAGAACCAAAGGTATATGGGGATCGAATTAAGATTAAAGTTGCTTATACAGGAGTATGTGGTTCAGATATTCATACTTTTAAAGGTGAATACAAGAATCCAACAACACCAGTTGTTTTAGGACATGAGTTTTCTGGTGAAGTAGTAGAAGTAGGTCCAGATGTAACAAAATTTAAAGTAGGCGATCGAGTAACAAGTGAAACTACATTTGAAACTTGTGGTGTTTGCAGATATTGCTTATCCAAAGACTACAATTTGTGTAGTAGTAGAAAAGGTATCGGAACACAGCAAAATGGAAGTATGACAGAATACCTACTTTCAAGAGAAGAAAGTTGCCACTTGTTACCAAGAGTTGTTTCTTACGAAGCAGCAGCTTTATCAGAACCATTAGCATGTACAGTACATGCAGCGTTAGAAAAGACTACCGTTCAACCTAATGACACGGTATTAATTATTGGACCTGGTGTAATTGGATTGCTTTTAATGCAAGTTGCTAAGGCACAAGGTGCAAAAGTCATTCAAACAGGTATTACAAAAGATGCAGAGAGATTAAAATTAGCTAAAGAAATCGGTGCAGATGTGGTAGTAGATACTCTTACTGAAGATTTAGAAAAAATCGTCTTAGATATGACAGACGGATATGGAGTAGACAAAGCCTTTGATTGTTCTGGCTCAAAATTTGCAGTAAATCAAGCGTTGCCATTAGTAGCGAAAAAGGGAACTTTTGTACAAGTAGGATTATTTGCACAAAAATGCAATGAAATCGACAATGAGTCTATTATTCAAAGAGAAATTCAATATATTGGGTGTCGTTCTCAAAAACCAAGTTCTTGGACTATTGCTTTAGACCTATTGGCTAATGGCAAAGTTGCTTCAGACAAACTGATCACAAAAGTTTATGATTTGAAGGACTGGAGAGAAGCTTTCGAAACTACAATGGCTGGTACAGAAATCAAAGTTATGATAAAATCAAACGATATGGAATAAAGTAATAGGCTTACCCTCTGAATAAATGAAAATTGTATATTGGCGTTTTCAGAGGGTGAGCGTTTTTATTTAATTGGGCGGTTGGTTCGTTGGTCGGTTGAACGGGAAAGTGTTACTTCATCGATAAACGGCAAACTATATAATTTTCCTAGAGTGTAGAAGCTAGAGCTTAAAATTTAAAACCTGAGCTTACAACTTACATCTTACAATCTATAACTTATACACTATAATGTATTATAATAGGTAAGAAATATTTCATGCAATGAGAAAAACTTATAGAGTAAGGAATGGTGAGAATATGAAATTAGTTATTGGTAGCGATCACGGTGGTGTTCGACTAAAAGCAGCAATCGTAAAATATTTAGAAGAATTAGGTCACGAAGTAAAAGACGTTGGGCCTTATGAAAATAAAAGTGTAGACTATCCATCTTATGCATTTGAAGTATGCCGCAATGTAACAGAAAAAGAGGCAGACCTTGGTATCTTATGCTGTGGTACTGGTATTGGTATGTCTATGGCAGCAAATAAAGTACATGGTATTCGAGCAGCAGTGGTTTCTGATTGCTTTTCTGCAGAAATGACAAGACAACACAATAACTGCAATGTCTTATGTTTAGGGGAAAGAGTTGTTGGAGAGGGTCTAGCCCTTAAGATTGTTGATACCTGGATGAATGCTGAATTTCAAGGAGATAGACATCAAAAAAGAATTGACCTTATTACAGAATACGAAAACAGTAATAGATAATAAAAGGAGTTGGAGTAATTGTATCTTGACACAGCAAATATTGACCATATAAAAAAGTACATCGGCTATGACTGGGTCAAAGGTGTAACGACGAACCCTACATTAATTGCAAAAGAAGGAAAAAAGAGAGAAGAAGTGCTTCAAAGCATACTAGAAATTCTAGGAGAGCGTGAGCTCTTTGCTCAAGCTGCTGGAGATACAAAAGAGGAAATCTGCGTTGATGCAGAAGAAATCTTAAAGCTAAATGATAAGAGAATTAGCTTGAAAATCGCCGCTGATGAAGCAGGATTTCAGGCCATAGAAGAGATTAAACAATGCAACCCAGGGATAAACATCTTAGCTACTGCTATATTTTCTGTAGAACAATGCTATCTTGCCGGTTTAGCTGGATGTCAATGGGTTGCACCTTATATAAACAGAATGTCTAATCAAGGATTAGACGCAGAAGAAGTAGTAAACAGTATTGCACAGCTTTATATAAATTTAGGGTTAAACACAAAGATACTAGGAGCTAGCTTTAAAAACACTTCTCAAATCGTGAATACTTTACTTTCAGGAGCAGATAGTGTAACGGTGCCTACAGATTTGCTTCATACTATTATGAACAATAAATTAGCTGCAGATAGTATTGCTGTTTTCAATACTGATGCAAAGAAGTCTAAATAATCAGGAGGGGAAAATGACACAAATCGCAGCATCAATTATGTGCGCTGATCAATTGCATATTGTCGATGAATTAGCTCGCCTTGAAGAAGCACAGATAGAACTCCTCCATTGTGATGTAATGGATGGCATATATGTAAATAATTTAGCCTTATTTCCAGAATGGATTCAAGCAATTAAAGGTGCTACGAATATACCCTTGGATATTCACTTAGCCACAGTAACTCCTGAGAAGTATATTGATATGTTCGCTCCTATTAGTCCGGAGTACATTTCTTTTCATATAGAGGTGACAGATGATGTTTATGGAATCATCAATCAGATACGTTCTTATGGTGTAAAACCTGCAATTGCATTAAACCCTGAAACGCCTGTAGAAAAAATCATTCCCTATTTAGGTCATATTGATATGATTTTAGCTTTGTCTGTAAATCCAGGTTTTGCTGGACAAAAGTTTCAAAAACCAGTCTTACAAAAGATGAAAGATATAAAAGAAATTCTTAAAAACAAAGAACATAAGCCACTCTTAGAATGTGATGGAAATATTAATTCTCAGACTATTAATATGATGGAAGGAATGCCAGATGTATATGTATTAGGAACTTCTGCATTATTTCATAAGAAAGATGAGTCAACTTACAAGGAAAGAGTAGAAGATTTAAGAGGATTGTTCAGCAGTTTATTATAAAAATTACATTAATAGAGCACAATATCAGCTAAAAGGACAACTTTCACGGTAAAGTTGTCCTTTTAGTTTAACTATAATTCAACAATTGTTTAGCTATTCTTATTATAACAGGCCTACTTTTTGCCTTACCTTTATTAAAGGGCGATTCTAAAATTGAAATTACAACAGAGTTAGAATCCATAGGATATATTGATTTAACTCTTAGCCTATTAAAACACTTTGGAATAGAAATTGAGCATGAGGATTATGCAATTTACCATATTAAAGGAAATCAACGGTATAGCTCTAAGGAGTATAATATAGACGGTGATTACTCTCAGGCTGCCTTTTTTCTAGTTGGGAATGCTTTAGGGAGCTTGAAGGTCTGAAGAAAGACTCTTTACAAGGGGATAGAGCGGTAATTTCTGTATTAGAAAAGATGGGTGTCAATTTTTCTGAAGTAAATGAGGGTATTCTAGCTAAAGTTTCCACAAGCTTAAAAGGGACTACTATTGATGGATCACAGTATCCTGACATTATACCAGCTCTCTCTCTGCTGCTGCTTGTCTTTGTAAGGAGCAGAGTCAAAGTTGTGGAGTCATAAAGACCACCGAATAGCTATGATGTTAGCTATTATTGGGACTGTATGTGAAAAGACTATAACCATTGCAGATTTGATTATGTCTACAAGAGGAGGGATGTTATGAAAGAGTTAGAAGAATACCGAAAAGAAATCGATGAAATTGATAAACAAATTGTAGAGTTGTTTGAAAAAAGGATGGATCTATCAGGGGGAAATAAGCAAATATAAAAGTGAACACCACCTTCCTATTTTAAATAAAGGCAGAGAAGAAGAAGTTTTAGAAAAGAATATTTCACGCTTGCAAAATAAAGAGTACAGCCAAATGGCTAGGGGGTTTTTTGAGACTATTATGAGATTGTCGAAGGAACATCAGCAGATTCTTAACAATGGTTGAACAATTGTTAAGATATTGTAAGGCAACAAATAAATATTTATAAAGGATAATTCTAAATAATAAGTTCCCCTTTTAGCTTTCCGCATTCAGCTCAAATAAAAATCACCCCGAAGGGTGATTTTTATTTGATAATTCCATTGTAAAAGATACAGTCTATTGGATCGATTAGAGGTTTGGAAATTTGCTCTTGTTTTAGAGCTAAACCTATTTCCGTACAGCCAGCTATGATAAGATCGGCCCCTCTGTTTATTAGACTTTCAGCAGCTTTTTGTAGGAGCTCACTTGGTTCCTTACCTGTATTTCCACTTTTAATGCCGCTTTTTCCATATATAGCTTCCATGACCTGTCTTTCTTGAGATTCATCATCTGGCCTTAAGACTTCCATATTTAAAAGGTACTTATTAAAAAGGCCGCTTTTAATGGTTCCTGAGGTGGCCAATACTCCTATTTTTGACGCATTAGGATCCTTATTAACAATGTATTTGTAAAGTTCTTCTATAGCATTTATAACAGGTACAGATAAATGGTTTTGTATCTCTTGTATAAAATAATGGGAAGTAATACAAGGCAAGAGCAGCAGATCTGCACCAATTTTTTCGAGATTCTTACCCGTAGCGACTATAGCGGGAACAGGGCTTTGCCCTCTTCCTAAAATGGCAGCTGTCCGATCGGGAATTTTGGGATTGCTATCAATGACAACGCGGTAATGATCTTGATCTTTTTCAACCTTTGTGCATTTGATGATTCTAGTAAACAAACTAGCTGTCGCTTCAGGCCCCATCCCTCCAATAATACCTATAACTTTATCGTCATTCATAAGAGTTCCCCTTGCTTTGTATTTCTAGGCAATGCCTGCTACCCTGCTCTCTAAAGGGTGAAAGAGGACTTTTTTGTCTAGATAAGGTCTTGCTTGATATAACTGTTCTAATGCAATTTGGGCACCGTAATCCATACCTTGAGATCCTGCTAACATAAGTACATCTCCAGGCTCTACATTTTTAAGCCCATAAGATATGGCTTCAGGTAATTCAGGATACAATTTCACTTCAATATTTGCCTTTTTCATAACGTCTAGAAAAACAGCCAGTTCTTCAGGAGTGACAAAATCTTTTTTAGAGACATGTGATTTGCTAAGAGTAGCGATAATCTCAGTAAGACCTAATTTTGAAGCCCAATTTACGATGGTTTCAGCATTTTCTCTATTCGTTGTTACTCCTCTACTGCCCCGAATGGCATAAACCATGTGTAGTTTTTTATAATCCATAAAATTTAAGGTTTCTAAAGTTACATTGATATTTCCTGGATTTGCAAAATGATCGTCGACTATTTTAAAGTCATCTTCAAAGATGAATTGAAAACGTCTCTCTACACCTACAAAATTATTTAACCCTCTAACGATAGTAGATATAGGAATTTCGCATAATAATCCTACTGCTACAGCTACTAATGAATTATACACCGAATGATAGCCTGGTACAGATAAGGCTATGTCAAATTCCTGTGGAGCATAAGATGTATTTCCTACAGTAAAAGGCTTTTGAATTTTTACAGTAAATCGTCCTCGGCCAGTTGTAAGGTCTAGATTAGAACAAGCAAGAGTTCCTTCTGTATTTTTAATGCCAAATGTAAGAACCTGAGCTTTTGTGGATTTAATTAAAGAGGCAGAATAAGCGTCATCTAAATTAAGTACTGCCCATTGATGAGGTTTTGCATCTCGTATTAAACTAGACTTTGTCTCAAAATAATCCTCTAAAGATCCGTGAAGGTCAATATGTTCTCTGCTAATATTATTTAAAGTGACAATATCAAAGTCCATATCGTGGACTCGATCAAACGCTAAGGCAGAGGAAGACACTTCCATTGTAGTGTGGCTGATATTTTTTTCTACCATTCTAGCAAAATGAGCTTGTAAATCTAAGGATTCTGGTGTAGTCAGAATAGAAGGTTCCATATAATTGCCGTATTTAACCATAACCGTTCCAATAAGGCCTGTTTTTAAACCATGGGCTTCTAGTATAGCATTAGTCATAAAAGAAGTGCTTGTTTTTCCATTGGTAGCAGTAATACCGATCATCTTCATCTTCCTAGAAGGGTTTTCGTAAAATGCAGCACCTAAAGATGCAAGGGCCTTGCGGCTATTTTTCACTTTAAATTGAGGAATATTTAAATCTTCTTGAAAATCTTCTACAATTAGAGCACAAGCCCCCTTATCGACAGCCTGAGAAGCGTATTTATGCCCATCTGTTTCAAAACCTCTAATGCACACAAAAAGGTCACCAGCTTCTACCTTTTTAGAGTGATAAGCAATATTGTGAACATCTATATCTTCTGCGTTCTGTGATTCAAGAACGGGAATGGATTCTATTAGTTTTAATAATTTTTTCATGTAAACTCCTTTCGATTAAAGTGGTCAGTAAAACCTTTTCTCGCCAAAGGCTAGCGACTAAATTGCCGCAGGCGATTTCAGCTTTTCACCCTTCCTTTTTCATTTTTTTAGCAACCTTACCTACTAGTTGTCCCATAAATGAAAATGCAGGGACGGGGTCTTTCCAGTCCCATATGGCGTAAGCTTTTGGTTTTAAATAGGATTTTAGAACTTGGGATAATTTTAATTGACCGGTCTTTACATACTCTCGTACTGCCAGAAAGTCCTCATAAGCATACCAGAATACAAGATTTGTATTCTTTTTTATAGCATAAGGCTCTACAGGATTTCCAATCAATTCGCTATAAGCGAAGAAAGGCATATTGAGCCCAGACTTAAATAGCAAGCTATTAAGATTAGTCGTTCGGACATTAATTTCTATGAGATAAAAATCACCTGTATCGGCATCTTTTTTAAACTCAATTTCAGCAAATCCTTTAAATCCAATGTCCTCTAAGAATTTAGCTCCAATTTCATAGAGTTCTGGAAAATATTTTTGTCCAGTATATACAGAAGCGCCAAAATTAATAGGAAATTGCCTGAATTTTTGACATGTAGTCCAATGAGTTACTTTAGCATCCTGATTAAGATAAGCATCAAAAGTGTACATATGGTCGTCAAAGCCTGGAATAATTCGTTGAACAATCACATCTAAATTAGCATCTGTAGCCTTTTTTATTGCAGACTCAAGTTCTTCCATAGTATATACTTTAAACAACTTTTGCCTAAAGGTAGATACAAAAGTTGGTGAATCTGTAGGTTTTACAAGGCAAGGAAATTTAATGAGTTCTTCTACCCTTTTTTTAAAATCTTCGTCGTGAATTTCTACGGTTTCAGGAACAAGGACCCCGTGCTCAATTGCTAAATTATTTAAAGTATCCTTATTCATAACTTTTGTGTACAAACCTTGTTCTGTTTGAGTAATGAGATAGTACTGTCTTAAAGTGTCTAAGTACTTGTCTACAAATTCAATATAAGGATCTGCACATGGAAATAAGACAGGAGGTTTGTCTTGTTTTTTTGCATAGTCGATGAGAAAGTTTAAGTACCCTTCAGGATCTCTTTTGTAATGAGGTGCGATTAATCGCTCAGAGCAATACTTTGAATGAAACCCGTAAGTTTCCTTTTTTGAGTAATCTATCGCAACTACTGGAATATTGTGAGTACCTAAGCATCGAATGACGCTAAGGCCTATATAATAATTTGCTCCAAGAACAACTGCTTTATTCTTCATATAAACACCACCAAATTAATTCAATAATACACATTCTACTATAAATGAAGCTAAAATTCATCTTATAATCAAAAAAAAATCATATTTGGGAATACTAACGAGAAGCTTTTGAAAAATTAATATAAATAAAATTTTTGAGAATAAGTTCTAATTTGCTAAGGATACTATTAATAAGGTAGGTGTTTTTTATGAGAAAACGAGTATTCTCTGTACTCATTATTTTTGTTTTTTGCTGTATATTAGTCGGATGCACTGGAGAGGAAGAGGCTTCAAAATCAAAAAATAGTGAAAAAGATAAGCCTCCTAATGAATTAAAGGAATTAGAAAGCCAAATAGACGAAGTTATCGAAAACACTATGAAAAAAGATTGGACAGCAAGCTTAAGAAAAACAAAGGAAATTCAGACAACATGGAATGAATTGTATCCAGATTTACAAGGTAAGGGAATTGCGCAAGAGAGTGTAGATGGTTTTGTAGAGGATTTAAATACATTATCTCATTCTCTAATTGAAATGACTTTAAAATTGCCAAAAGAAGATAAGAAGCAAGGTGGCGACCAGCAGCAAGATTCACAAGAACAAACTCAACAAGAAGGCGGCGGACAAGCACAGAGTCAGGATCAAGGCCAAGGCCAAAGCCAACAAGCTAGCGGGCAGTCATCAGCTCAAAGTGGTGGAGAAAGTGAACAACAAGAGTCAGGAAGTCAAGAGCAACAACAAGGTGGAGGAGGTCAAGAGCAGGAAGAAGATGAAATAAATAAGGACCCACAAAAGGTCCTTGAAGAAGTAGATCCTACAGTAGAATTAAACAATGAAGAGTTAAATATTGTGAGAAATTCTATCGAATTAGAAAAGCATATGAACAAATTTGTTGGCCTTTTTAGTAGGCAAACTCCTGCAGATTTATATCAATTGAAGTACTTGATACACGATGTAAACATATCTTCAAAGGAAATGAATTGGGCGAAGGCAAATTCTTCAATGAAGAGCATCTTAAATTTATGGAGCTCCATTGAACCAAAGGCCTCAGAAACAGATAAGAATTTAAATCTACAATTAAAACAAAGCATAAATGAAATTGAAGACGTGGTTAAAGAAAAAAAAGAAAAGCTTATCGGTATGAAGGCAAAGACAAGCATCGAGCTTATTGGAAAACTTATGAATGCATTTGAAGAAAAATAGAGTTTTGTAACATTAGTTACTGATATAATGTTTGGTGAGGAGTATACTAGGGGTATAAATAAAACAGAAAATTTAGGAGGTATTAAGATGAAAATAGAAAAAGATATGACAATTGGTGAAGTAATAAGAGCAAATTCGGATTTAATTCCAGTGTTACAAAGATTTGGAATGGGCTGTGTAGGTTGCCCATCAGCACAATCTGAGACACTAGAAGAGGCAGCTATGGTTCACTCTATTAATATTAACGAATTACTAGCAGCACTAAACAAGTAAGAGTCTCCCCTTACTTGTCTAAATAGTAGGAAACGACACCTCGTCGTTTCCCAACTAAAAATTTACAAGTGAGAATTTAAAATAGAAAATTGTTAATTGTAAGTTTTTAATTACAGCATATAGAAAGTATAAGTAATTTTAAATAAGAGAGGATAATGAAGATGAGTTTGTTTTTAGGAAAAATACATTATTGGTTGTACGATAAAATACTTTGGTTTGAAGATTTAGAAACAGAAATGGCAAAATGGGCAAAAGAAGAAGATCAGCCTATTCAAAAATGGGCTAGCAATATGGATCAAAAGTATGGTGAATTAACAGGAGGCAGACCTTTAGAGGATATTATTGACACATCGAGTATTCACGGATGGTTACAAGGGAAAATTTCTGTAGTAGAAGGAAGGCAGGCTTATCTAGTCACTCAAATTCTAAATGAAAATTCTGAGTACAAGGATTCTTTAAAAAAAATATTTGAAACACAAGGAAAGGCAGCTGTATCAAAATACTCTGAAGTAGAATTTACTACTCCGGAAGAAGTCTATAATGCACTAAATGATTTTATTTTAGAAGGTATGCCTTGCGATAGAGTAAATGAAGTAGTACATTCAGATGATGAAGAAATTCGTTGGAAGAGAACCACTTGTTTACACAGTGAACATTGGGATGCTGTAAGTGGAGATGTAGCTTATTTTTATGAATTAAGAGAAGTCTGGATTCAAGCTTTTGTAGGTGCATTAAAAGGAAACTTTAAGTATGAAAAAATAGGTGATGATACACAGAGAATCCTACATTAAGTCCAGCTAAGAAATGTCAATAGATAAATTAAAAATATTTGATATTTTTTCAAGTTGAAAAAGAGCAACTCTAATAAGCCTTTTGAGAATATCTCAAAAAACGAAAAGTAGGCTATGGATTTACTTTATGCAGCTTTATCGCATTTAGCTTTTAAGTAATTCGTTT
>CAZVEI010000024.1:13144-13409 GCA_964626295.1 uncultured Alkalibaculum sp. | reverse complement strand
CCTCTTTATCATTTACCTTATATAGTATATCTCCAAGCATTAAACCCGCTTCATCACCCGGATTATATATTTGTTCATCTAACCCTTCTAATTCTTCTAGTCCAACGACGACTACTCCTTCTGTTTCAAGCTTTACCCCTACTAATTGACCACCTGGATACAGTTTGAGGTCTGGTAAGACCTTAACTTGCATACTTGTTGGTAAAATACCAAAAATCTTTAGTTTTAAATCAACAATGCCTGCTTCATCACTTTTAATCGTAAC
>CAZVEI010000024.1:0-13134 GCA_964626295.1 uncultured Alkalibaculum sp. | reverse complement strand
TATGAAGATCACATATTTCCTCTACTTTAGTTCCTGTAGATATATTTCCATTTACTTGCAGTATATCGTTCTTTTCACTTGTTATGTTCACTGTTACTGGCAAGCTATACTGTATGGTACTATCTTTGCCTTTTAATAAGTACAACTCATGTGGTACAAAATAACTACATACTACAAAAGATAAAACACCAAATACGATGGCAAAGCAAATAAAAAAAAGACTTATTCTCTTTTGGCTTAATTTCTCTCTCACGAAAGAACCTCACCTCCTTTTAGAGTATAAGTCTATTTTCTCCTTGACCTTATTTACTATTCTATTTTAGAGCAGGTAAGTATTTGTACCTTCATTTGTTTTTACCATTCATAGATAACATTTCCTTTGCGTGTTCAATACTTTTTTCGGTAATTTCCGCACCACTAGTCATTTTGGCAAGCTCTACACAGCGTTGTTCGAAATTTAATTTGCTAAAAATGGTATACGTGTGTTCTCCTTTATCTTCCTTTTTTACATTATAGTGAGCATTTGCCATGGATGCAATTTGCGGCAAATGAGATATACAAATTACTTGAGTAGATTTCGAAATGTTATCAATCTTTTGAGCTACAACTTGTGCACTTCTGCCGCTAATGCCTGTATCAATTTCATCAAATATTAGAGTATTTATAGGATCTGTCAAATTAATTATGCTTTTAACGGCTAAAATCACCCGAGATAATTCTCCTCCTGAAGCGATTTTTATAAGAGGTTTAAAATCTTCACCAACATTACTTTTTATATAAAATTCAATATCATCAATTCCGTCAATTTGAAATCGATCTTCCTCTGTTCTTTGCTGAACTTTAAATATTGCCTTATCCATAGCTAGTTCTTTAATCTCTGCAGTAATTTTTTTTTCAAAAATTTCAGCGTATTTTTTTCGTATTGACGAAATTTCTTTGGCGACTTTCAGGTACCCCTCTTCTGCCTCTTTCAATTGTTTTTCTATCTGCTCTAATACATAATCTCTATTTTCTATTATGTCTAGTCTTTCCTTTAAATGCTCTTTATATTTTAAAATATCTTTTATTTCTGGTCCGTATTTTCTCTTTAACTGATCCGTTTTTATTATTTTTTGATTTAAATTTTCTAATTCAAACTGATCAAAGTGAATTTGATCTTTATATTCTCTTATGGAAAAAGAAGTGTCCTCTATTAAAAGGCGGGCATTCTTTAACTGCTGCACATCTGTCTCTATCTGAGGATCTACTCTTTGTATTTTTTCTACAAAGTCAATAATAATAGATAGTTGATTGTATATAGAATCTTCATTCAAATAGAGCATCTCATGAGCTTGATTGCTGTAGTTATAAATCAGCTCTCCGTTGCTCAAGAGTTTATATTGGCTTTCTAAAACCTCATCTTCTCCTTCTTTTAATTGAAAGTCAGAAAGCTCCTTTGATTGAAAATATAAAAGGTCTTTTTCTCTTTCGATTTGCATCTCTTCTTTGACAATCCGATCTCTTTTTTTAATCAAATTTTTATAGGTAGAGAGTTTATTCTTTAATACCTTTTGTTTTTCTTTTACCTCACTGCCGATGTATTCGTCTAGTATTTTTATATGTTTCCCTTTATCTAAAAGAGATTGATGTTCCCTTTGGCTATGTATGTCTACTAACATAGATCCTACTGTGCGAAGGTCATTTGCATTAACAATTAATCCGTTAATTCTAGCTATGCTTTTACCGCTCTTAGTGACTTCTCTAGTTAGTATAATATTATTTACATCTTCTATTCCCAAATTGTGAAGAAAATTTAAAAGGTCTCCTCGAGGATTTTCTATAAAAAAAAGCGCTTGAGAAGTCATCTTGTCTTTTCCCTTTCGGATAATGTCTTTACTGGCTCTATTTCCAAGACACATAGTAAGGGCATTTAAGATAATCGATTTCCCAACTCCAGTCTCACCAGTTATAACATTAAATCCATTTCCAAATTGGATATTTAAATGCTCAATAAGGGCAAAATTCTTAACATTTAGCTCAAGTAACATATAAAAAACCTCCATTATTAGCGGCCAGCGACCAGTCATCAGGGACCAGTACTCGGATATTTCTTTCGCATTATTACAGCTACCCTAGGCAGCTTATTCACTGATTGCTGGTTGCTGATGGCTACGTTTTAACGCATCATCTTTCGAAATTGCATAACTAAATCAGCAACTTTGTCTTCGCTACGAGCTAAGGCAAATATGGTATCATCACCAGCTATACAGCCTACTACATCTGATAAAGCCATCGCATCTATAGCAGCTGTAGCGCCCATGGCTGTTCCTGATAGCGTTTTTAAGACAATCATATTTCCACTGTAATCTATGCTAATCACTGCTTCTCTAAAGACATTGACAATTCGTTCATTGATTTCATTACCTTCTGAACTCGTATCCCTAAATGGAGCATAGTGATATTTTCCTTCTCCATTAAGCACCTTAATGATTTTTAGTTCTTTAATATCCCTAGAAATAGTAGCTTGAGTTACATTGAAACCGCTTTCTTTCAATTTTTGGGCTAACTCCTCTTGCGTTTCTATTGGGTAATTTTCTATAATTTCAATAAGTTTTGATTGTCTACTAATTTTCAAGAAATCCCCCTCTCCCTATTTTTTCTCAGAAAGCTTATATCGCAATACTTCAAAAAAGTTGTTTTCATTAAATTTTATTAAATGAGCTTGTGAGCAGGCCCTACGAATAGTCACCTTTTTGTTGGTCTCTAAATTAATAAAAATTTGACCATCTATTGTAGCTACACTGTGCTCATCATCTCCTTTATCCTCTACCACTACATCTATTTGTTTGGAGCCATTAAGGATAATGCTCCTGTTATTGTGTAAAGAATGAGGACATATAGGAGTAAGAACTATAACACTACATTCTGGTTCCACTATGGGTCCGCCTGCCGCTAAGGAGTAGGCGGTAGAACCTGTTGGTGTGGAAAAAATTAAGCCATCTGCCCTATACGCTTCTACTAGTTGTTTATCGATATAGGTATTCAGAGTAATCAGTCTAGAAACAGTCCCTCGGCTTATTACAATGTCGTTTAAAGCAAGACAGCACTCACTACCGTCATTTAAATCTAGCTCAAGTAACATCCGTTTTTCAATCGTATATTCTTTTTTTATCAGACGATCTAATGTAATGTCAATATCTTTTTCTTCTACCTCTGTTAAAAAACCCAGTTTTCCAAAGTTAATGCCTATAATGGGGATCTGTTTGGGTGAACTTTCCCGAACAGCTCCTAGCATGGTCCCGTCGCCCCCTAATACGATAATACACTGGCTCTTACTAAAGAAGAACTCTTCATCTACTATTGCCCTTCTGTTTTTTAGTTTGTCATTAATCTCTGGGGTCGTGTAAGTATTAATTCCCATATTGCATAATTTATCTATAATATAATTACCGTAATAATAGCTGTCTTCTTTCATTATATTTAAATAAATGCCTATGTCTTTCATCCTTCTACACTCCTAGTTTATCTATTTAATCCAACTTTTCATGTGAGTAAGATACTATCTGTTCAATCAATTGACAGTAGTCTATCTTTTCCATAGTTTCTATGTTTTCTTTTCTTATGTGGCAAATGTACTCGATATTTCCCTTCGTGCCCTTCACAGGAGAATAATCTAAACCTAATATGGAAAAGCCTTTTTTTTGCAATTGTTCTAGAATGTCTAGAAGAACTTTTTTATGAACACTTCTGTCTTTTACAATTCCATTTTTTCCCACAAATTCTTTTCCCGCTTCAAATTGTGGCTTAATTAATATAATGCCTTCTCCTAATTCCTTTAAAAACAATCGCACATTATCTAATAATTTTGTGATGGAAATAAAGGACACATCCATGGTTACCCTATCGACTTGTTCTCCAATCTCATCAAAAGACATATGCCTAAAGTTTTTTCTTTCCATAGTAACTACCCTTGGGTCTTGCCGTAGTTTGTAATCTAGTTGACCATACCCTACATCAATGGCGTAAACTTTTACAGCTCCATTTTGAAGCATACAATCCGTAAACCCTCCAGTAGAAGCGCCAATATCCATTCCGATTTTGTCCTTTACGTCAAACTGAAAGACATGAATGGCCTTTTCTAGTTTCAATCCTCCACGACTTACGTAGTTGATCTCTTTTTCTTTAATTTCTACCTTAGTGATTTCTTTAATCCGTTCACCAGGTTTGTCCTTGCGCTGGCCATTAATTATAACATTACCTGCCATAATCACTCTCTTAGCCTTCTCCCTGCTGTCGAAGTAACCTTGTTCATATAAATACACGTCTAATCTTTCGTTCAATGCAAAACTCCCTCTTAAGGTTGGACGGTTGGTTGGTTGGACGGGAAAAACAAAACTCACCTTTAGGCGAGAAAAGGTTTTGCTTACCACCTGACCACCTGACCACCTGACCACCTGCATTTCTAATATTCTCTTTTACATACGAAATTTGTTAATTCTACAATATTCTGATTGTCTACATGACAATTCTTCAAATGCCCAAAAGCCGCTTGTATTAATGTATCTACTATTTTTTTTGATTTTTCAATGCCATAAATACCTACGTAGGTTTTTTTGTTATTCTTTTCGTCGCTGTGGATTTGTTTTCCTATTTTTTGTTGATCTCCTATGACGTCTAATATATCGTCTACGATTTGAAAAGCCTCTCCGATTTTTTCACTGTACATAGACAGCTCCTCTATTATATCTTGAGAGGTTCCTTGAGCTATAGGCCCTGCTAAAATACTAGCCTTTAAGAGCGCACCTGTTTTATAAGTATTAATAAAGTCTAACGTTTCTCGCTTTCCACCTTCATTGCAATTGGCAATATCCGCTACTTGCCCCGCAATCATACCCGAAGGGCCTGCAGCTGAGGTGATTTCTTTTACTGCCTTTAAATACTGCATTTGCTCTTGTCCACTTACATTCAAACTAGCATTTATCATGATTTCAAAAGCGTAATTCAACAGAGCATCTCCTGCTAGTATGGCCATATCTTCTCCGTATACCTTATGATTTGTAAGCTTTCCTCTCCTATAATCGTCATTATCCATAGCAGGCAAATCATCGTGAACTAATGAGTAAGTGTGAATCATTTCAATTGCGCAGGAAAGGGGAATGCAGTTTTCTACGTTCTCCCCAAAGGCTTTAGCAAATTCTAATAAAAATATAGGCCTTAAACGCTTTCCACCTGCAAACAAACTGTACTCCATAGCTTCTTTTAGCTCTCCTGGGATATGATGTGGCAAAAGATTCATATAGTTTTTTAAGTTTTTATTTACCTCTGCAATGCGCGAGTTTAAATAATCATCAATCATCTATACTTCTCCATTCCTGATCTGTAGTCCCATCTTGTTTTATCTCTGTAACCATGACTTTATCTATTTTCTTTTCCGCTTCATTGAGCTCCTGCTCACAGCCTTTAATTTTATTCATAGCTTCTTCAAATAAAGTTGTAGTCGTCTCTAGAGGTTGCTTATTCTCTTCAAGCATAGCTATGATTTCTTCTATTCTCTTAATATTTTCTTCAAATGTTTTCTCTTTCATATGGCTCCTCGTTTATTTCTTCGATTTTTACTTTTAAATGACCATCCTTAAGGCGAAGGATAAGTTCCTCATTGATTTTTACTTGTTTTACGCTTTTAATCACTTCTCCCTTTCTATTTTCTATAAAGCCATTTTGATTTTGGCTATAAAGATCATTGAGATGGGATTTGTAGTTTAAAAGTGCGACCCTTCTTTCATGAATGGTCTTTTTTAAAGCATTTTCTAATCGATTTTGGTATAAATCTAACGCTTGTCTATGCTGATACAAGACGTTTAAAGGTCTTTTTATAGTGTAATGATTTTTAATTTGAGCTAAATGTTTTTTTTCTATTTCCACTTTTCGAAGTGTTTGTCTATATACTGTGGTTTTGTAGCTGTGCAATCTTTCTTTTAGTTCTATTAAAGAACCTACTGCAAGCTCTGCTGCTGCAGAAGGCGTAGGTGCTCGCAAATCTGCTACAAAATCAGCAATAGTAAAATCTGTTTCATGACCTACTCCTGAAATAATTGGAATGTTGGAATCATATATGCTCTGTGCAACCATCAATTCATTAAACGCCCAAAGTTCTTCAATAGAACCTCCACCACGGCTTAAGATAATTACATCAGCATCTTGAGATTCATTTATTTTTTCTATAGCTCGTGCAATATCGTATTTGGCGTTTTCTCCTTGAACTAAAACAGAATACACGTATAAGGATACAGTAGGATTTCTTCTAGTAATAACAGATATAATATCTCGAATAGCTGCACCAGTCTGAGAAGTCACAATGGCAATTTTCTTAGGGTAAGTGGGAATAGACATTTTTTTGCTTACATCAAACCAACCTCTTTCAAAAAGCTGCCTTTTTAGCTCCTCAAATTTCAGGTGAAGATCCCCTTGTCCTTTCATCTCCATATTTTGCACGTAAAGTTGATACTGACCTGTTTTTTCGTATAAACTTACATATCCTTTTACAATTACGCTCTTTCCATCAACTGGATTAAAATTTAAGTGGACGGCGTTTCCTTTAAACATAACGCACATAATTCTGCTCTCTTGATCCTTTAATGAAAAGTACAAATGACCTGAAGAGTGCTCTTTATAATTGGAGATTTCTCCTTCTACAGAAACATTGCTTAAAATCCCATCATTGCTAAACAAGCTTTTTATATAGCTGTTTAACTTACTGACAGTTAGGCTTCTCATCTTCATCTTTATTCACCGCCAGCTTCTCTTTTCCTTCATTCATTGCAATCTTTTCTAATACGGCATTAATGTATTTTACGGATTCCTTGTCACTGTACTTAATCGTAAGATTGATCGCTTCACTAATAGATACAGGCGCTGGAATATCCTTTTGTCCTATAAGCTCTATTGTAGCCAAACGAAGTATAGCTGATTCAATTTTGTTGAGTCGCTTTACTTCCCAATTTACTAAATAAGAATTAATAATTTCATCAATAGTCTCTATATTGTTAATAATGTCACTGATCATTTGTCTTGCGTATTTTGCGTCATTTTCCTTTAAATCGTACTGATCCATATAATTTAAATACATTTCTTCCTTTTGATCTGGCTGGAAGTCTCTTTGAAAGATGGCCTTTAATACTACTTCTCTTGCGTAACTTCTACTCATTCTTTCCTCCTATAGTCTAGACAATATATAATTTCACGGCTAAATGAATTCATACTTCAGTACTTTAACACTTCAGAAATTCACTGTGTTCATTTCTTCAGTCGCGACACTCGCCTGAGGTAGCTACTTTAATTACAAGGACCAAAGGGACAAAGTAATCAACTAGTACCACCCATGCCAAGCTTATCCAAGAAGACAAGCGCTAGCCTAGGCTGATTGGCTGCAAGCTAGGGCTAAATATCTGCAAGCAGCCCTTTGGCTCGTTGTTTCACCAACATGATACAACCCCTTAAAATCATTTAAGGGGTTGTTCTTACTCATTTGATTTTAATTGTACACCTTCTACATTTACGTTTACTTGTACTACATTAAAACCAGTCATAACTTCGATAGAGTGTTTTACTTTTTCTTGTACTTGAGAGGCAACTTGCTGAATTTGCACTCCATACTTTAGAACTAAGAACAAATCTACGCTAATATCATTATCATCGCTAGTGATCTTAACGCCTTTTGCAGGATACTTTTTGCTCAACTTTGCTGCAATATCCTTAGTCAAACCTCCAACCATTTCTACTACTCCATCTACTTCCATAGTAGCCAAGCTAGCAATTGAAGCTATAACATCTTCAGATATGTCGATTTTTCCCATTTCTTTTTCTGAATCCATCCCCATCTTAATCCCTCCAACAATTTCTTTGATTATAACAATTTTATATTCACAAAACAATACAATGAGAATCTATTATTTATACTATTATTATATAAAACTTATGGATATTTATAAAGGGAAAGTTTATTTTATGTGCTTTAAACGATTGCTTTTACCACTTTCCGCATTCGGCTTTAAGTTTTAAAAACATGAAAACATTTACAACTGTTTTTTAATGTATATTTGTTGAAATAAGGAGAATAGAGGCTTATAATGAGTTTATCACATATATATAACCCCTTAAATCTTATAGAAAACACCCCTTTTTCTCATAAGAACCTCTTTTAAAAAAAGCTCACGTATTGCGTGAGCTTTTTTCAATGAATAATGAACAATTTACTCTACTAAAAGCTTTGTTGTTCATATTACGGCCACCCTCTCTAGTTGTAAACCACAAAAAAACAAGCCACCAGTGGTGGCTCAATTTTTCCTTTCAGCATTCCGCTTTAAAGGTTTTCCTTATCACTTGACCACCTTAACTATCGATATATCGGAAACTCTCTACAAAGCTCCACCACTAAATCCCTAGCAGATTCTTTGTCCTTCCTCATTAAACATTGATAAATTGCATCGCCTATTACTTCCATCTGAGCTTCTTTCATGCCTCTTGCTGTTACTGTAGGTGTTCCTAGTCTTATACCGCTAGTAATAAAGGGTTTTTCTGTATCGTATGGAACGGCGTTTTTGTTTGCTGTGATTTGTACTTCGTCTAGCATGGCCTCTGCATCTTTTCCAGTCAAATGAATGTTTCGTAAATCCATTAGCATTAAATGATTGTCTGTACCATTTGAAAGCAATTTAAATCCTTTATCCATAAGTACTTCACTTAAAACTTTTGCATTAGAAACTACTTGTTTTTGATATACTATAAATTCATCACTTAAAGCTTCCTTTAAAGCTACTGCTTTTGCTGCAATAATATGCATTAAAGGACCTCCCTGAGTACCTGGAAAGACGGCTTTATCGATGGCTTTTCCAAGTTCTTTTTTACAAAGAATTGCTCCTCCTCTAGGTCCTCTTAAAGTTTTGTGAGTAGTGGTAGTGACTACGTCTGCATATGGAACAGGACTTGGATGAGCTCCTGCTGCAACTAAACCGGCAATATGAGCCATATCTACCATGAACAAAGCGCCTACTTCTTTAGCAATCTTCCCAATTCTTTCAAAGTCAATGATTCTTGGGTAAGCACTTGCCCCTGCAACAATTAGTTTTGGTCTTGATTCTTTAGCAATCATTTCTAATCTTTCATAATCTAAAAGTTCTGTCTCCTGATCAATTCCATAAGAGATAAAATGATAATTAGCTCCTGACATATTTACTGGACTACCATGAGTAAGATGACCTCCGTGTGACAAATCCATGCCAAGTACTGTATCCCCTGGTTGTAATAGTGCAAAATACACTGCTAAATTAGCTTGAGCGCCAGAATGAGGTTGTACATTAGAGTACTCTGCTCCAAAAAGCTTTTCAATTCTTTCTTTTGCTAAGCTTTCTACAATATCAACGTATTCACAACCGCCATAATACCTTTTTCCAGGGTATCCCTCTGCGTATTTATTAGTCAGGTGGTTTCCCATGGCCTGAATAACTCTTTCTGAAACTAAATTTTCTGACGCGATTAATTCTAGATTCCCTTGTTGTCTTTTTAATTCCTTTTCCATGGCAACATGCACTTCTGGGTCAAATTCTTTCACTAATGGAAATTCCAACATAGTTTAGCCTCCTAGTATAATTTATCTTTTGATGATTGCTCTGCAATACGCCTTAAAGATCTCTCAATGCTTTTCATGTACCCTTCTATATTGTCTATTTTATCTCTTAATTGGAATAAAAATAAAGTTGCTACAAAGAAGAATATAAAGCCCATAAGAGGACTTAAGAGTGTAGTCAAGCTGGACAAACTTAGTAAAAAGTTATTGATTTTTATTTCCCCCTCTTTTCCGTCATCTTATTTTGATTAATATTACCATATTTTCATAAAGAAAAGAAGAAGAAATAAGTAAATTCAGAAGAAAAGTCGAACATTTTTTTAATAATTCAATTTAACTTGCAGGTTTTTCGCATAAATATCAGATTTTAAATAAATACCATTTGCATTTGTTCACTTCATACTTTAGTTCGTATATTTTTTCTACATTTCTTATTAGGCTTTGACAGAGGTAAATGTACATGCGATTACCTGCTAGCTTTTCCTCATCAGCTTGAAGAATTTGATCTATTTTCACGATTTACCCTTGATCCCCTTCTGAAAATCTAAACTTTAGCAGAGACCAAAACTCGCCTAAAGGCGGGGTAGAGTAAAAAATAAGATCCTTCGGCTAAAGCCTCAAGGATGACATACGCAAAAGACTTGTAGAGTTACTATTCGGTCATCCTAAAGCACAGCCAATGATCTTATATTTCCTCGTCTAAAGACGAGTTGGGTTTTCTTCCGCTTTCGTCTTTCCACTTTCCGCTAAATTCATTTAAAAGTGTAAATCCTAAAATCAAAGTGCCTCCTAGGATCTGTACTGGATTAATGGATTCACCTAGAATAGATACGGATACGAGAATTGCAACGAATGGGTCTATGTAACTTAAAATTGCCGCTTCCTGACCTTTTAAATCTTTTAGAGAGGAAAAATACACACAATAGGCTATTCCTGTATGCACAATTCCTAAGACGAGAAGATTAATCATTCCTAGAGTTCCAATATTTTCTATATGAATACTTGAAGTTACCAATAGATAAGGTGTAAGGACTATAATAGATGCAATAAATTGTACTAAAGTTCTATCTACACCAGTAACATTTACAATAAGTTTATTAAGAATTATGACCGTGGCGTAAAGTATGGCTGCACCTAAACCATAGCTTATTCCTACTAAATTCCCACTAGACTTTTCTACTCCTCCAGTATTAATAATCATAATAAGACCTATTGTAGACATTATAAAACAAATAATCTGTTTAGCCGTTAGTTTTTCTTTAAAAAACAGTGGGGCACTTGCCATTACTATTACAGGAGCAAAATAATAGCTTAGGGTGGCAATAGAGACTGTTGTGTAATGATAGGCTTGAAAGAGTAAAATCCAATTAAAGCCCATTGCTGCTCCTGAAACAAAGAGCAAAGGTAGGTCTTTTTTTATTTCTCTTAATGGGATTTTGTTCTTGGTAATGAATTTATATATAACAATAACTAAGGATGCAATAAGTGCTCTAAATAGTGCAATTTCGCCTGTAGATAGGGGAATATTATTAACAAATATTGCAAGAGTTCCAAAAATCGTCATTGAAAATATAATTTTTAGCTTTGCTTTCAAGTTACTTTTCACCTCACGATAAAGTGCTAATTGCACTTTAGTTCTAAGCCCTACGCTGTATGTTCTAAGTAAAACCCTGTAGGACACTAATAGGGATCTCCATAATGGGATAATTGCGTTTGAATATGAACTTCATTAAAGAAGAGAACTTTCTTAACTTAATAAGAAAGTTCTAAACTGCAAATTCTCAATGACACTAGGCGTGTTCTTACTTCAACGCTTGTTGCATCATCCAACGAGCTAACGGTGCTGCTGCTTGGCCTCCTGTTGATCCATTGTTTTCTAATATTACTGCCACTGCTATTTGTGGATCATCAGCAGGGGCAAAGCCAATAAACCAGGCGTGGGATTTATCCGTATCATTTTCTGCTGTACCCGTTTTACCTGCTACTTGAACTCCGTTAATAGCTGCATTTTTTCCTGTGCCCTTATTGACTACGCTTTCCATCATAGAAGTCACCTCATTGGCCGTTTCTGCTGACATAACTGTAGATAGAGCTTGAGGTTTTCCTTCTGATCCTGTAAAACCAGTAATATTCTTTACTAAAATAGGCTTCATCATAATGCCATCATTGGCTATGCTAGAAGTCATCATAGCCATGTGTAGAGGTGTAACTAGAAGTTCTCCTTGACCAAATGCGATTTCTGCCAACTCATTTTTGTTTAATTTCTTAGTAGGAAAGGAACTCTTTTTCATAGAGAGCTCAAAATCAATAGATTGATTGAATAACAACTTCTCTGATAATACTCTTAAACTTTTATCTCCTAAAGTCACACCTAATTCTGCAAAGGCTACATTACTAGAATAAGTAAGGGCTTCTTTTAAATCAATATTTCCATAAGCTTTCGAACCGTAATTGCTGTATGGAGACCCGTTTATTTCTGTAGTACCCTTATCTTCAAAAGTAATATCTCCTAGCCCGTTTTCAATAGCAGCACTGGCAACAAGGGTTTTAAAGGTAGAGCCTGGCTGATACAGGCCTTGAGTTGCCCTAGGCAATAAAGGATTGTTTTCCGATTCTACAATAGAGGTCCAGTTTTTTTCTAAAGCTGCGCTATTAGGATTGTAGTCTGGTTTACTTACCATAGCTAGGATTTCTCCAGTTTTAGGATTCATTGCTACAATAGAGCCCTTATTTCCATCTAAAAGTTGATCTGCTAAAGACTGAAGTCCATGGTCAATAGTTAAGTACAAATCATATCCCTTTGAAGTTTGCCCCGTAATCTGATTTTTTAAATCAATAACAGGTCTTAACTCATTAATATTTAATAAATATTTATTATAAGAAGCCTCTAATAAAACTTTTCCATATGTTTTGGAACTATATCCAATAATATGACTGTACATTTTGTCATAGGGATAAATTCTCTTTTGTTCCTCTTCTTCGCCTTCTCTTTCAGAATAAGCAATGACGGTTCCATTTCGATCGTAAATTTTCCCTCTAAGTACTGCATCTTCGTATTCACTTAACCTTTGATTATAGCTATTAGATACGATTTGATCCTTTGTAAAAATCTCGAAATAGGTCAAATAGGCTATTAAGGAAAAGAACAGCACGCTGATAGCAATTAAAGATAAGATAATCCTCTTATTGGTATTCATATTGCACCTCCCTCGACTTCCTTAGAAATACCTTGTAATATGCCAAGGGCAATAAAGCTCGTAGTCAAGGAGCTTCCCCCGTAACTAATAAAGGGAAGAGTAATTCCTGTCAGTGGAATAAACTTGATGACACCACCTATAATAATAAAAGTTTGAAAAGCAAATATCAAGGTAATCCCCAGTGCAAGGGCTTTATAAAAGGTATTTTTAGCAGATAAAGCAATCTTAAATCCCCTATATACTAAAATATAATAGAGCATAATGACCCCAACACCACCTAAAATACCCATTTCTTCACAAATAGCCGAAAAGATAAAGTCTGTCTCTACCTTTGGG